>CAYVKE010000009.1:0-59509 GCA_964451935.1 uncultured Synergistaceae bacterium
ATACTGACGGACAACAAAAACCGAACCGCTTCCGAGATTCGAGCGCTTCTGACTCGAAACGGCGGCGCCCTCGGCGAGGCAGGAAGCGTTGCATGGATGTTCGAACGAAAGGGAATCATCGAAGTGGTCGGAGAAAAACTCGATGAGGAAACGCTCATGATGTCCGCCATCGACGCCGGAGCGGAAGACATCGAGAAATCCGGAAACGGCTTCATCGTGACCACCGATTCGGCAAGCGTCCTTCAGGTCCGGGAAGGGCTCGAGAAGGCCGGATACTCCATCGAGAGGGCCGAGTCGACAATGATTCCGAAAACGAGCATCGATATGCCGAACAAGGAAAAAGCCCAAAAGATGTTGCATCTCATGGAACTGCTTGAAGAACATGATGATGTACAGAACGTCTACGCCAATTTCGACATTTCCGATGAGTTGATGGCGGAACTCGAAGACTGACGTTGACCGTATCACGCAGTTTCGGTATCGACCCCGGACTGGGACGACTCGGATTCGGGGTGGTTGAACGCAGCGGCGGCGTTTTGAGGGTGCTGGACTTTGGGTGCATCGAAACGCCGCCTCGTGTTGACATACCGGAGCGCCTGCTCATGCTTTATGAACGCCTTGAAGAAAGGATCGTCTTCCATGCACCCGATTTTCTCTGCGTCGAACGTCTTTTTTTCGGGAAAAACATCACCACGGCCGAATATGTCTTTCAGGCGCGCGGGATTGTCCTTTTGTTGGCTGCACAGAGAAGAATCCCGGTGTATGAGCCGAAACCGTCCCAGATTAAATCGGTCGTCTGCGGATACGGGAACGCGGAGAAAGCACAAGTCCAGAAGATGGTGCAGCGCCTCCTCTCTCTTGACGTTCTCCCGAAACCCGACGATGCGGCCGACGCTCTTGCGGCCGCTTTGACCGGTCTGTTGCTTCAAAAGACGTCATCTCTTCTGCCGAGGGAAGGAGGAGTATCATGATCCGTTTCCTGAGGGGGACTGTGGTCCACGTATCGGATACGACCGTCGTCATTGACGTCGGCGGAATCGGGTTTGAGGTTTTATGTTCCGCAACAGCCCTGCGAGAAAGCGTCGTCGGAGAGGAGAGGGCGCTGCCCTGCATTCTCGTTCAGAACGAATCCGGATCGCTTTTTTTCGGTTTCGGAGATGAAACGGAGCGTCGCATGTTTCAGGAGTTGCTCGCAACAAAGGGGATCGGCGGCAAAATGGCGATCGGAATCCTTCGCATCCTCTCGACGCGCGATATCCTGACGGCAGTCTCTCTCTCTCAGGATCACATATTCACGCAGGTTCCGGGCGTCGGGAAGCGAACCGCGGAGCGCCTTTGCTTTGAATTGAAAAACAGACTCGAAAAGAACGGATGGTCGTTCTCGTACAATGACCCCTCGCCGCACCATTCCGATCTCTCTCTCGGCCGAATACGCGAAGCGCTCGTGTCGCTCGGATTCTCCCAGCCGGACATTTCTTCGACACTCGTACGCCTGTCACAGCGCATAGCCTCGGAGGGGGAGTTGAAGGAAGAGGATCTTCTTCGTATGGCTCTCAGGGAGTTGCAGAAAAAAACGGGGGTGCGTGATGCATGACGGCTCCGAAGAACCGTTTTTCCGATGCCGAAGCCGATTCCGCCGTTGAAAACGAAATAGAGGGGTGTCTTCGTCCCGGCGCGCTCGATGATTTTATCGGCCAGGAACGACTCAAGGAAAAGCTGCGGATTTATATCTCGGCAGCAAAGCTTCGAAAGGAGTCTCTCGATCATACGCTCTTTTTCGGGCCTCCCGGCCTCGGGAAAACAACGCTCGCCGGCATCATCGCAAGGGAAATGGAAGGCCAACTTCGGATCACGACAGGTCCCGCGATAGAACGTTCCGGCGATCTCGCGGCGCTTCTCTCGAACTTGGAAACCAACGATGTCCTATTCATCGACGAAATACACCGTCTTCCTGCGGCGGTCGAAGAAATTCTCTACCCCGCGATGGAGGACTATTCGTTGCATATCATTATGGGAAAGGGCGCCCTGGCGAACTCGATATGCCTCTCTCTTCCAAGATTCACGCTCGTCGGCGCGACGACGCGGCTCGGCCTTCTCACGTCCCCGCTTCGCGCCCGATTCGGTATTGTCGAGCAGCTTTCGCTCTATTCGACGCAGGAACTGTCAGCCATCGTTCAACGCGGCGCCCGTGTTCTCGGAGTTCCGATAACGGAAGATGCAGCCGTCGCTATTTCCGATCGTTCCAGGGGAACGCCGAGGGTTGCGTTACGTCTCCTTCGGAGAGTTCGCGACGTCGCGGAGGTCAAAGGATCGCTTCCCGTCGACAGGAACATGGCGCACATCGCACTCGACATGCTTGGACTCGACATGCTCGGCCTCGACGACGGAGACAGACGTATTCTGAAAGTCATCGTCGAACTCTTCGACGGAGGCCCTGTCGGACTCTCCACGATCGCCGCCGCCATCAATGAAGAGGCGCAGACGATTGAGGACATCTACGAACCGTATCTCATCCAGCAGGGATTTCTTGAAAGAACCGCGAGAGGACGACGCGCTACGAAAATCGCGTATGACTATCTCAAGGTTCCGTATCCGCGTTGGAAGACAGAGGAATTGCCTCTCTTTCCTTCCGCCGACGAGACATCTCTTTCGGAAAAGTAACGGGCAGTCAATCGTGAAAACCGCTACCCGCGAATTCTCGCGATCATTCCCGACGGGATCATGGCTTTTTGAATAGCCGCGGGCCTACTGGAAACAGGCGTATTCTCACTGTTTTGCATATATAGCCTCGTTGATTCAAATAAACAGTGCTGGAGGGTGTTGCATGAATCGTATTTTTCGACGCAAATTCTTCTTTTTATCAATATCGTTCCTGTTTTTCCTATTTCCACTGTCATCCGAAGCACTGACAGTCCGGGTCCTTCTCGAAAGCGGCGTCTCCTCAGCGACGATCTCCGCGCCCCATTCGATTTTCCTTCATGACGCGTCCGGCAAAAAAACAACCCATGCCGGGGCTGTCCGGCTTTCAATGAGTTCCGCACGATCCGTTCTTGTCGATGGGAAGACTCGAGCGTTGCCCGTAACGCTTGAGTCTTCCGCCCCGCTGATGTTCGGCAAGACGCGCTTTCGCGGAAATATCAGGATCTCCGGAGCACCCGACGGACTTGCCGTAATCAACGTTGTGGATAGTGAGACGTATCTTCGCGGAGTTCTCAAAATGGAGGCGAACCCGGCCTGGCCGAACGAAGCGCTCAAAGCGCAGGCCATTGTTTCGAGAACATACGCTTTGCGCCGGATCTCCGGCTCGAACGGCCGGGAATACGATGTTTCGGATTCGATCGAATCCCAGGTGTACAGAGGCGTCAACGCCGAAGATCCGCGTTGCGACGCCGCCATCAGAAGCACTCAAGGCATCGTGCTCAGTTACGGCGGATCGATCGCGTTCACTCCGTTCCATTCCGACAGCGGCGGAAACACCGCCGACATACGGGACGTATGGGGCGGCTCGTATCCCTATCTTTCCGGTTTGAAGGAGCCCGTTTCCTATACTTCTCCGAATTCGGTCTGGAAACGCCAACTTTCGGCTTCGGAGATTGAATCCATACTTCTGCGTTTGAAGAAATCCGTCGGACGAATCTCCAATGTGTCCGTTCAAGCTGCCGACAGCGCCGGACGCGCTGTTACGCTGCTTTTTTCCGGATCCGGAGGCCGTGTTTCCGTCAAAGCGCATGACTTCAGGATGGCCGCGGGACCGTCCGTCATAAAAAGCACGCTGTTCACGATAACGCCGAATGGATCGCCCGCTGTCGCATCCGCCGCGCCAACATCCAAACCGAGGCCGGAAGAGATTGCCGGAAGCAGGCAGACTTCCGCAAAACCCCGTTCGATCCCGCTTTCTACAACACCGATGTCCTTCCGGGAAGAACAGGCGCTGATGACGCTTACGGAACAGGGGGCGTTTTCCACCGAAGAACTTCTCGATATGCTGAAGCGGCCGGAGACGCGGAAGGGATATCTGATCGAAGCGATCAATCGCTCTAAAGACTCGAATAAGCCCCGGATCGTTCCCCCGACGGAACCGAATTCCGGATCGGGCGGAGGACAATCGTTCCTTTTCACGGGGAAAGGTTGGGGGCATGGGGTCGGCATGTCACAATGGGGGGCGAAAGCCATGGCGGAGGCAGGCTGGTCGCATAGAGAAATCCTGCGACACTATTACCCGGGAACGGAGCTGACGCGAAGATAAATACATTTCCGAACGCCGACCTGCTTCAAACAGACGCATATGACTATGATCTCCCGGAGGAGTTCATCGCACAGAATCCGGCGGATCCCAGGGATTCATCGAGACTGCTCGTTCTTCGACGGGACGTCGAAGGCTTCGAACATCGTCGTTTCAGGGATTTGACCGATCTGCTGCGACCGGAGGATCTTCTCGTTCTGAACGATACTCGCGTTTTGCCTGCCCGCCTCTATGGACGCAAGGATCCGGGTTCCGCGAGAGTCGAAATTCTGCTGCTTCGATCTGAGGGAACATCGTTTCGGCAGTGGCAGGCGCTCGTGCGTCCCGCCAAGAGACTTCATGCCGGGATGCGGGTGATCCTTGGCGATGGAACCGCTCTTTCCGTGCTCGATGAGCTGGATGAAGGCGTCCGTATCGTTCGCTTCCCGGAAGAAATCGATGTTCTGAAGCTTCTTGATGCGATCGGTGATGTTCCTTTGCCTCCCTACATCACCGATTCGTCGGCGCCGAAAGAGGCCTATCAGACCATCTTCGCCAGAGAAACAGGTTCCTGCGCGGCGCCAACGGCGAGTCTCCATTTTTCCGAGACGCTTCTGGGGGCGATACGGACGAAAGGCATCCCGATTTCATGGGTGACGCTCCATGTCGGGCTCGGCACGTTTCGCCCCGTATCCGTCGCGGACATACGGGATCACCATATGCATTCGGAATTCTGCCTTCTGCCGCACGATACGGTTGTCGCCGTGCGCGAGTGTCGGGAACGAGGAGGACGCGTCATCGCCGCGGGAACCACCGTCGCTCGAACACTCGAGAGTTTCGCCGAAGAAGATTCGCTTCTGGAAGGAACGCGTGATACGTCCCTTTTTATCTATCCTGGGTTTCGGTTCCGGATTATTGACGGGCTCATCACGAATTTTCACTTGCCGAAAAGCACGCTCCTTATGCTCGTTTGCGCGTTCGGCGGGTACAATAGAGTCATGCAGGCGTACCGCGAAGCCGTCTCAATGCGATATCGTTTCTTCTCATTCGGAGACGCGATGATTCTCCTTTGAAGACGCGAAAGGTGGTGTTCCCATGTGGGTATGGAAATGCGTCACGCCACACCCTCCAATAATCGTCCCTGAGGTTGGAAAGGGAAACGAAGCCGCAGCGGCCGACACCGTAACAGCTATGAAACGGCTTTCCGCACGATTCTCTCCGCTCATTCCGGACACTGTGCTGCTCCTTTCTCCTCATGCTCCATACTCCGAAGGACTCTGCGTCATCCTTGCAGACCGATACGAAGGAAGCTTCGCCCGGTTCGGGGCTCCGAAACGAAAATGGTCCTTCCGCGGAGCCGTCGGGGAAGGCGAGGCGCTGACGCGCGAAATATCGCGGAATCTTCCCGTAACGATTCTTCGTCCGCAAAAGGGAGCGCTCGATCACGCAAGTCTGGTTCCCCTGTCGTTTCTGGGCGAATCATGGAGCGGCCGAACGCGTCTTGTGCTTGCGAACCCGATCGGGATGAGTCCGACGGATGCCTACAAGCTCGGGAAAATCCTGGCGGAGTTCGACGACGATGCGTCATGGGGGTTCATCGGGAGCGCCGATCTGTCGCATCGACTGTTTCCCGGCGCTCCCGCCGGATTCGCCCCTGAAGGACATTCCTTCGACGAAGCAGTGGTTCGGGCCATTCGTGAAGGCGACGGAACCGAACTTCTCTCTTTGCCAGACACTCTCGTCGAAGCGGCGGGGGAATGCGGATTTCGTTCCGTCGCAACGTTTCTCGGATTGACCGAAAAGGAGCATCGAACGGTTCTTTCGTACGAAGGGCCGTTCGGAGTCGGGTATTGCGTCGCCTGCGCCGCGCTCGATCCCGCCGTGTACCTGCCGTCGCTTGCGAGGCGAACCGTCGAGGAAATGCTCGAAACGGGACGGGTGCTTTCGGCTCCGCCTGTTGATGATGATCCGGTATTATCCGCAGCGAACGCGTGTTTCGTGAGCCTGAAGACGGGCGACGGAAATCTTCGCGGCTGTATCGGAACGATCCTGCCGCAACATGCCGCTCTTGTGGAGGAAGTCATTTCGAATGCCGTCTCGGCGGCCTTTCGCGATCCGCGTTTTCCGTCGGTCAACCGAACGGAGCTGGCGGACCTGCATTTCTCCGTGGATGTTCTTTCGCGCCCCGAGCGCGTAAACGGCATCGAAGAATTGAACCCTCGCACCTACGGCGTGATCCTTGAGCAGGGGGCGCGGCGCGGTGTGCTTCTTCCCGATCTTGAAGGCGTCGACGCCGTGGAGGAACAGCTTCGGATCGCGGCAATGAAGGCCGGAATACGTGATCCGCACAGCTCCTCAATATACCGCTTCACCGTTGAGCGGTATAAAGAACGACGACGCTCCGCGGAGGAACGATGACCCGGAACGGACTCCGAAAAGCGGACTGGTGGCATATCGAAAACGCGAACGTCCGTTGCGATCTTTGTCCTCATTCGTGCTTGCTTGCCGAAGGAGAGACCGGATTCTGCCGCGTGCGGCGAAACGAAGGCGGAATCATGACGTCGCTCGTCTATGGACACGCTTCGTCAATAGCCTTGGACCCTGTTGAAAAGAAACCTCTCTATCACTGGAGACCCGGAACCGACATTCTCTCAATCGGAACGGTAGGCTGTTCCATGGCCTGTCCGTTCTGTCAGAACTGGGAAATCGCGACATGGGAGAATGGGGTTCGATTGCAGGATCTCGGCATCCCGGACGTCCTTCGCCTCGTTCGAACGAATAACACGCGCGCCGTAGCGTTCACATATAACGAACCTCTCGTCTGGTACGAGTTCATCTCAGATTGCGCCGCGGTCTTGCGAAATGAGGGAATAGCAGTCGTCCTCGTCAGCAACGGAATGATCCGCGAAGAGCCGCTCCTGGCGCTTCTGCCTTTCCTCTCCGCCGCGAACATCGATGTGAAAGCCTTCGATTCTGTCACATACCGGGGCCTCGGAGGAGATCTCGATTGCGTCAAGAGGACTGTTGAGCGTATGTTCGAAGCGAATGTCCACGTGGAAATTACGACGCTCGTCGTTCCGGGCGTCAACGACGCCCCTGATGACTTCGCACGCGAAGTTGAATGGATCGCGTCCGTATCGCCGGATATCCCGTTGCATCTGAGCCGGTATTTCCCGCGTCACCGCTGGAACAGGCCGGCCACGCCCGAAACGCTTCTGGACGCCATGGCCATAGCAGCCGGTCGTCTGCTCCGGTACGTCTACCTCGGGAATGTGAATCGCCCGTCCGATACAATCTGTCCAAAATGCGGCTCTATCGTGGTTTCAAGGCGGGGATACGATATTTCCCGAACGGGGCTGAACGCGGAAGGCGGGTGCAGGAATTGCGGAGCGCATCTTTATATGACGATGGATGACACTTCGCGGGACGAAGCATCATGAAGTGGATCTGGATCTTTTTCGACCTTGTGTTCGTTCTCTGCGCCATTGCGCTCATCTACGTATTGTGCAGCGTTACGGCGGATGATTGGGATCGGATGTTTCCGCTCGGAACAGGAACGCCGGTGCGTGTGTTTATCGCACCCGGAAAAAACGGCATGGAGATCGCCGCCGCCTTCCACTCTGCGGACGTCATCCCGTCCGCGACGGATTTCTCGCGCTGGCTCCATCGATTCCGACTCGACAGGTCGTTCAAACCCGGAATTTATACGGTGCGAAAAGGAACGTCCTGGGAGGTCGCACGTCAGCTTCAATCGGCTGTTCCGGAAAAAATCTCGCTCACGATCGTTCCCGGCGCCGATATCTTTACGATGGGGGATGCTTTCTCCACATCCGCTTCTGCGCTCAGAAAGACATTGCTGAAAGACGAAAACTTTCCGGCGTTGCTTCGTCCGTTGCTCCCGGTTTCGGCAGACTCGAGAATTGCATTCCTGCTCCCGGAAACGTATGATGTCCCGGAGAAAACGTTCGATGCCCTTTTGAAGGCATCCTCAGAACTCTGGTTGGCTCGGCTCGGACCGTCGTTACAGGACATAACGTCCCGCGACCTTCTGAATCGGGCTGTCGTCGCCTCTCTGGTCGAGCGCGAAGCGTTCCTCGAAAAAGAGCGCCCTCTGATCGCAGGCGTCATCGAAAACCGTATGCGAACCGGGATGCCGTTGCAAATCGACGCAACCGTCGTATATGCTTGGAAGCGACAGGGACGGACCATCAAGCGGGTTCTCAACAAGCACCTTGAGATTGACTCTCCCATGAACACGTACAAAATTCTTGGTCTTCCTCCGGAGCCGATTTGCGTTCCGTCGCTGTCTTCCTGGACTGCGGCGATGAAACCCGATGTGAACGATTATTTGTATTATGTTCTGAAAAAGAATGGAGAACATGCTTTTTCAAAAAGTTACTCGGAACATCTTCGAAATATCCGGAACATCCGGAAGCAAACGGAGTGAAACAGTTCTTATGGATGACTTTATTCCAATCACCGTGCATCTCGAATCTCCATCCGGCGTTACGCTTCTGAGCTGGATCGTGTCGGACTGCGATAACACAGGTTATGTCACGACGGAAAACTCCGGAGAAGGGATCGTTTCCCTGTATTGCCTGCCCCAAACCATCCCGCAGTACGAAGCTCTTCTGTCGGCGCTCCGCGAAGAAGGGTTCCCTATCGTATCCTGGGGGATGCAATGACAGTCTCCCAACGGGCCGCCGATATCCTGGATTCACTGCGTTTCGGCGAATCCCGGACAACGCTCGCGAGCGACCTGTACGCCGAACAAAAGGAATATCATTCTTGGCTTCTGGAAGACTCGAAAATTGTGGAAAGCATCTCGTCCATATCGAGCGGCGTAGCGTTCCGAACGATCAAGCGGGATTTTCCCGGCTCGTCGATCTCGTTCCGTTCCGGCGCAACCATTTCTTGCGCGCTCTCGTGCATGAACGAATTACGTGACGGAGCCATTCCCGAGCGACCGGCCGCATATTTTTCGGGAGCAGACCGCGACGAAATCTTCGAAGAGAGAGAGCCTCTCCCGAATGAATTTCCTTCTTTATTGCGCGACATCGACGCGATGCTTCGTTCGGCGTCCACCCTTGTCAGGCAAGTGACGCTTCGTTTCGACACCGGAACGAAAGAAAAACTCGTTTCTCCGGAAAGCGGATGCAGCCGGAACGATACGACCATAGGGACCTCTTTTTCCATACACGTCGCCGTTTCCGATGGAAACAGCGACCAGGCAGCTTCGGACCTCGTCGCAAGCGCTGTCGGTCAGACGCGTTTTCTTCGGGATAATGATCTTTCCCGGAGAGCCGCAATCGTTCTCGAACGAGCAGTTGCGCTCCTTTCGGCGCCGAAATGTCCGGCAGGACATTTTCCGGTTCTGCTTTCCGGACGAACCGGCGGGACGATGATTCACGAAGCTTGCGGACACGGACTCGAAGCGGATATCGTGATGAAGGATTTCTCGACGTTTCGCGACAAAATCGGGACATCGGTTGCTTCACCGGATGTTTCCCTGGTTGACGATCCCACGCTGCCGTCCGTTTTCGGCGGCTACCGCTTCGATGATGAAGGGACCGAGGCGAAGAGAACCCTCCTCATCGATAAAGGCGTCCTTGTGACATACCTGACGGATCGCGACACATCCGCGAGGATGCATCTTCCCCTTAGCGGCAACGGACGACGCGCCTCGTTTCGCCACACGCCGATTCCGAGGATGAGCGCGACCTTTCTTCTTCCGGGGAAAGAAACGGAGCACGATCTCTTGCGGGAGATGGATTCCGGCTTATACGTCACCCGACTTGGCGGAGGAGAGGTCGATCCGACTACGGGCGATTTTGTGTTTCAGGTCACGGAGGGGTTCCGTGTGCGAAGCGGAAAGATCGGACATCCGATTCGCGGTGCGCTTCTGATCGGCAATGGCCCGCACGTTTTGCAGTCCATCGCCGGAGTCGGCGCCGATATGGAATTGTTCCCCGGCTATTGCGGAAAAGACGGACAGGATGTTCCGGTTTCCGATGGACAGCCTGCGCTGCTCATACCGGATCTTATCGTTGGAGGGGAGTGACGACGTGGCGCGAAATACGGAAACTCCGATCTCCTCTCCGAGAAGAAAAGGCGGCGACCAGCGATCGAATCACTCGACAGATTCTTTTTCGCCGGCCGTTGAGGCCATACTATTCCTTCTCCTCTCCGGAAGCGTCTATGTTCTGGCTTCGCTTCTGACTCCGTGGACCGGGCTATGGGGAAAGAATATCGCTTCTTTTCTCATTTCCCGATTCAGCGGCGCTGTCGTCATCCCTTGTTTTTTTGTATTTTTTGTTCTTGCATCACTGTTTTTCAAACGATCGATCCACCGTTTCTTCTATCAAGCTGCTGCAACTTTGCTACTCTTTGTGACGAGTTCATTTTTATTGGGTCTTCTTCAAGCTTCCGGCACAATTTGGAAGTACCCTCTTTTTTTCCCGGGCGATTTCGGGACGCTTCTTTCGACTTTTTTTCTCAGGAATTGCGGTCCCTTTGGAAGCGTCCTCATAGGGTTCGTGGCCGTATCCGTCTCTTCAATGCTGTATGGGCTCATCGATCCCCGTACAGTCATGTCGGGCGCAAAAACACTTTTCGTCCGTATGGCCAACCTCGTTCCGCTTTCACAACCAAAACCGGTCGTCCGTGAACAGGACGCAACGCAGGAAGCGCCGCAGACCGTTATGGAGAATCTCGAGGACGCCGCCGTTGAAGTCGCCGGATCCGTTGATTCCGAGCGGAACGAATCCGGCGTTTCTACTGCGGGATTGAAACAGGAAGCCATATGCCGCCCGGAAGAATCGGCCGCACCGGACGGGGCGATTCCCGAACCTGTCTTCGAAACCGCCGATGCTCCCGCTCCGAGCGGACATACGGAAATCGGTTTTCCCCCGTTGCTCGACATTTTCGGACCTTCGACGCCGCCCGTCCCGTTGGAACAGTCGGAAACGGCGCTCGCACAAGGGGCGTCCATAATATCGACGCTTGCGAACTTCGGCGTGGAAGCGGAACTGGCGGAAACCGTCATCGGCCCGACCGTTATCCAGTTTCAGCTCCAGCTCGCGCCCGGAATCAAGGTCAGCCGTCTCTCGGGCCTCGCAAACGATCTGGCGCTCACTCTGGCCGTGCCGGCGTTGCGTGTGGAAGCCCCCATTCCGGGAAAACCCTTTGTCGGGGTCGAAATCCCGAATCCCAAACGGCAGGGCATTTCGCTTCGTACGATTCTGGAGTCCGCTTCGTTTCAGAACACGGAGTATCGCCTTCCGCTCCCCATGGGAGTACGAATCGATTCGAGAGCGATGGTTATCGGGCTCGAAGAGTTGCCGCATCTTCTCGTCGCCGGAACGACGGGGTCCGGAAAGAGCGTTTTCGTCAATGCCTGCATCAATGGGCTCTGCGCCTGCCGGACGCCTGCGGAACTCCGTTTTCTGCTCGTCGATCCGAAGCGAGTCGAATTCAGCATATACGAACACCTTCCGCACATGCTGACGAAGCCTGTCGTTTCCGCAAAAAAGGCGGTGCAGGCGCTCGCCTGGGCCGTACGTGAAATGGAATCCCGATACGAGATGTTTGCGGCGGCGCGCGTCCGGAATCTGGAAACCTATAACGAACATGTCCTCCCGAAGGATCGTCTTCCCGCTATCGTCATCGTTGTCGACGAACTGGCCGACCTCATGTTCACATCCCCGAAAGAGGTCGAAGATTACGCATGCCGTCTGGCGCAAATGGCGCGGGCGACGGGCATACATCTGATCCTTGCGACACAGCGTCCCTCGGTCAACGTCATTACGGGGCTGATCAAGGCCAACATTCCGGCCCGCGTCGCTTTTTCCCTGCCGTCGCAGACCGACTCCCGAACGATCATCGACGCGTCCGGCGCGGAACGCCTTCTCGGCAAAGGGGATATGCTTTTCACGAGCACGAAGCATCCTCGCCCGATCCGATTGCAGTCTCCGTTTATCGACGAGGATAAGACCCTTGCGCTCATCAATTCCCTCATAGCGGCCTTCGGAGAGCCCGATTATGTCGATATCGAGGACCAGGAGAATGGAAACGGGAACGGAACCGACGCGAGCTTTACTGATGACCCGTTGCTTGAGGAGGCCACGCGCATTATCGTCGAAACGGGGATCGCCTCGGCAAGCAGACTCCAGCGACAGCTTCGGGTCGGGTTTACGCGAGCTTCACGGCTGATCGATACGCTCGAACAGCTTGGAATCGTCGGTCCGCCGGAAGGATCGAAACCAAGAGAAATCCTTGTGGACGAAGAACGTGCTTTCGAAGTTCTTCGGGATGCTGCGGGCGAATGATGAAGGAAGTCACATTGCGGAGCGAAATTTCGGGACAGAAAAAAGCGGGCGATTACACCGCCCGCTTAACGCTTGAAGAACGAAGGCATCGGGAGCAGATCCGCATCCGACGGGCTTCTCCCCCTCCGACATCGACCTTCACACTACGAAGGTTTACAAGCCATCGTCTCCGTGTATGGCGATTCGAATGACTGACCGCATTTCCCGTAGCGGGACCGCGGCCGCAACATTCGCATACTCGTGCCATGAGCATTTTCCCTCCCTTTTTCGTATAATGTCCAAACGAGCGGATTTTATCATAATCTACCGAATCGGGTAAGCCCTGAAATGCATGAATTCCAGAAGGAGGAACCGTCAATGTCCTTTTCGGAGAATATGTCACGGCTTGAAAACGTCGTGGCGCAGCTGGAAAATGAATCTTTATCACTGGACGACGCAATGTGTCTGTTTGAAAGAGGCGTCGGCATCGTAGACGAATGCGAACGGTATCTTGACGCCGCGCGGCAGAAGATCTCCCTTCTGACTCCGGAAGGAAAGCACATTCCTTTCGCTTCGAACGCCAGAGAGACCGGAGAAACCCTATGAGCGATACCCCGACGCGCCTCGCCGAAAATATGCGCCGCCTCGCTGGCCTTGTCGACGAAAACCTCCGGGAACTCTGCTCGCGCCGTCCGTCCGATGTCCCGCCGCGACTTTGGGATTCCGTGACGTATTCCCTTCTCGCCGGAGGAAAGCGCCTGCGTCCTGTGCTTTGTCTCGCCGCCGCGGAAATGCTCTCCGTCGCCCCAAAGAGAGTTATGCCGATGGCGCTTGCGCTCGAGATGATACACACCGCATCCCTGATTCACGATGACCTTCCGGCGATGGACAACGACACACTGCGACGCGGAAAACCCACGAACCACGTCCTTTTCGGAGAATCGCTCGCAATACTTGCGGGCGACGGTCTGCTCGTCTGGGGGTTTTCGCATCCGCTCAAAGAACTCGTACGACTTGGGAATGACCCTTTCGACGTGATTGACGCGCTGCGCGTTTTCGCCGAAGCCGCAGGAATCGCCGGAATTTGCGGCGGACAGGTTCTCGACACGGACCCCGAGAGCCAGTCGACCGAAGTCGATTTCGTCCGGCGAATAGCCGCGCAAAAAACGGCGGTGCTCATTCAGGCGTCGGTTCTGTGCGGAGCCATTCTCGCTCACGGAGATCCCGAGGTGCTGCGTGCGATAGGGGAGTATGGTATGCACCTCGGCATTGCGTTTCAAGTGGTAGACGATATACTTGACGTCACATCCAGCGCTGAAGAACTCGGGAAGACTCCGGGCAAGGATGCGGAACAGGGCAAACGAACGTTCATCGCTTCGTACGGTCTGGAAGGCGCCAAAAAAACAGCACAGTCCGAGAGTGAAAAGGCTATTGAAGCTTTATCACGATGCGGCGGCGATATATGGTTCCTGAAAGACCTTGCGGCGCATCTGACGCATCGCCATCACTGAACAGTTTCGGCAATGTCCGAAAGGAGGACGACAGCGAGTGAATCTGCTCGAAAAATATACGTCGTACAGGGATCTCGCAAACCTTTCGAGGGAATCCATCGATCGGATCGCCGAAGATGTGAGGGAACTCATCATATCGGTCGTCACCCGCAACGGCGGACACCTCGCTTCGTCCCTTGGAACCGTTGAACTGACCATCGCTCTTCTTCGCAAATTCGATCCGGCTGCGGACAAGATCATTTTCGACGTCGGACATCAAATGTATGCCTACAAGATCCTGACCGGCAGGCGCGACCGTTTCCCAACGCTCCGGACATGGGGAGGCATCAGCGGATTCCCGAAAAGAGCGGAAAGTCCGTTCGATCATTTCGAAGCAGGACACAGCAGCACGTCTTTGTCCGCCGCTCTCGGCTTCGCAAAGGCGCGAGACATCCTTGGACAGGACCATCACGTCGTCGCGGTCATCGGCGACGCCTCGCTCATGAACGGAATGGCTTTCGAAGCGCTCAACTACACCAAAGAAGCGAAGACGAAGGTGATCTTCGTCCTGAACGACAATACGATGTCGATCAGCCCTCGTATCGGGGGATTCGCCACCCAACTTGCCCGCCTGAGTTCGAGCACGACGTACGGATGGCTCAAAAAGGCGATAAAGGATTCGTTTCACTCCATGCCGAAGGGCGAGGCGCTGGAACACGTTGTGTCCCGAATGAAAGACCAGATCAAGAGCATGGTGAAACCGGAAAATATTTTCGATGAGCTGGATATCAATTACTGGGGTCCTTTCGATGGTCATAACGTTCTGGAAATCGAGACGGTTCTCGAAATGGCGAAAAGATATGACAAGCCGGTTCTCATACACGTTCTGACGAAAAAGGGGAAGGGATACCAGAAAGCGGAAGAACAGCCGACGCGGTTCCACGGTCTTTCTCCCATACAGGACACAAAGGGCGGAACGGTCGCGACTACCGCCGGGATTTCCTGGAGCGCCGCCGCGGGCGAAGCCCTTATCCGGATGGCCGAAAAAGATAAACGCATCGTATGCCTTACTGCAGCGATGAAAGACGGATCGAAACTCAACGCTTTCGAAGAACGCTTTCCGAATCGTTTTTACGACGTCGGCATCGCCGAGGAACACCTGATGACAATGGCGGCCGGGATGGCCGCAGGAGGACTTCGTCCCTTCGTCTTCATTTATTCCACCTTTTTGCAACGTGCGATGGATCAACTCGTCCACGACATAGCCATGCAGAATCTTCCGGTCGTCTGTGCCGTGGACCGCGCCGGCCTGATAGGCGAGGATGGAGAAACGCATCAGGGGGTCCTCGATGTTTCGTGGGGACGTTCGATTCCAAACATGGCTATTCTCGCCCCTCGAGACGCCGATGATCTGGATCTCATGTTTCGCAACGCGCTGCGGCGAACCGGACCGACGATGATCCGGTATTCGCGCGGGGCCGCGCCGCAATCGCTCTGTCGTTCACATCCGCCCGTCAATGTCGACCATATTGGGCCGGACCTCCTTTATACGGGAGAGGAGTGGGCGCTTATCGGATACGGTCCGATGTTGCCCATTCTTCTCGAAGCGCGAGCCCTGGCGATAAATCAGGGTCTCCCGGCGCCGACAGTCATCGACCTTCGGCAAATCAAGCCTCTCGACGAAGCGGCGCTCTCACGGGTGCTGCTCGGGCATGACAGAGTTGTGGTTCTGGAGGACGGTTTTATAACCTCGGGAGCCGGAGAAGCTATTTCGAGCCTCGCTTCGGACTTGGGATCGGCCGTGCGTGTCATCAGAATGGGAGTTCCCGATGCGTTTATTCCGCATGGAAGCGTGGATAAGCAGCGCGCTTTTTGCGGAATGACGGCAGAAAGCGTGGTGGCTGCGTATTCGCTCGAAAAGCAAAGAACGAATAGACCGATTGCTTGTCTCTAGAGGACTCGCGTCTTCTCGGACGCAAGCGCAGGCGTTTCTGCTGGAAGGCCGTGTCCGGGTCAATGGAGAGGTCGTTACGAAAGCCGGAGAATCCGTGAACCCGGAATCGTCGATTTCCGTCTCGCTTCCGGAAAAACAATGGGTAAGCAGAGGGGCGCACAAACTCATCAGGGCGCTGGACGTGTTTTCTGTCGATCCGGCAGGTTTTTTGTGCGCGGATGTCGGCGCGTCGACCGGCGGCTTTACGGAAGTATTGCTTTCCAGAGGCGCCCGAAAGGTCTACGCGATCGATGTCGGCTACGGACAACTTGCATGGTCGCTTCGCACAAATCCGAACGTTGTGGTCATGGAACGCACGAATGCGCGCACGCTGACGCCCGACGCGTTCGAATCGCCGCTGAATCTTGTGACCGTTGATGTTTCGTTCATCTCTCTCCGCATTATTCTGCCGGTCGTCGAGAGACTGCTTTCTGTCGACGGCAGGGTGATCGCACTCGTGAAACCACAATTTGAAGCGGGGCGCGAGGCGATAGGAAAAGGGGGAGTCGTCCGGGATCCTTCCGTTCACCTTTCCGTTCTCGAACAAACGGCTGACTTTCTTTCAACGAATACATCCCTGACCCTGAACGGATGCACGTTTTCGCCGCTACGCGGTCCAAGCGGGAACATAGAGTTTTTGTTCGACATATTCCGTATTCCGCATTTTTTGACGGAACCAATGGACTTCAATTCCATCGTTGAAGAGGCGCATCGCACACTCTCGCCCGGCGACGATCGGGAGGCGCAGAATTCATGAGAACACTGGGAATCCTCGTCAATACCCAGAAACCACTGGCGATCCAGAAAGCGAAGCACATCCTGTCCTGGGGGAAAACCAGGGGCATACAGTTGCTTCTTCCTCCGCACGAAGCGTCCGTACTGGGCGTCGAAGGCGTATCCGACGAAATCTGGAGAACGACCGTGGAAGCCGGAATCGTTATCGGCGGAGACGGGACATTTCTTCGAGCCAGTCGTTATGTGCTCGATTACGGAGTCCCTCTTTACGGAATAAATCTGGGAAACATGGGATTCCTTGCTTCCGGAAAGCCCGAAGAATTTGAATCCGACCTCGAACGAATCCTCTCCGGTCTTTTCGAGATTGAACCGCACCACGTGCTTGAGGGAACGGTTTGGAGAGAGGATTTGCGACTTCATACGATGTTTGCGCTGAATGATCTCGTCGTTTCGAAAGGCGCCTTTGCGCGACTGGTGACAATAGAGATCCGGTTCGCTTCGGAGTTCGTTTCGCATATCGCAGCAGACGGCATCATCGTCGCAACCCCGACCGGGTCGACGGCATACGCCTTATCTGCGGGCGGACCTATCGTTCCTCCGCATGTGCCCTGCATGGTGATCGCCCCGATATGCGCCCATACGCTCTATACGCGGCCGGTCATCGCCGGAGAGCAGGACGTCATTTCCCTCATTCCCCGAGGAAGCCCGAGAGACGTGATGCTGACACAGGACGGACAACTCGGATATGAACTTCTTCCCGGCGACAGGATAGAGGTATCCCTGTCAAAGGACAAACATGTCCGAATGATTGTCCTCCCGCATCGTCGTTTTTTCAGCCTCGTTCAGGAAAAATTCCGCTGGGGCGCCGGCGTCGTTTTGTACGAAAAGGAATGACACGGATGCCGTACGAACTGAGCATCCGCAACATCGGCGGTATTGCGCAGGCCGATATTTCTTTCGGCGGACGATTTATCGCAATCACGGGAGAGAGCGGAGCAGGAAAAAGCAGTGTGGTGCGTGCGCTTGAACTGCTGACGGGAAGCCGGTCCGCCACCGGTGTCCTGCATGCTGGGAAAGAGCAGGGCGAAGTCTGTCTCGCGTTTGAACCGCTTTCCGGAAAGCCCGGCATGACGTATGACGAGCCCGTTCTTGTAAGGAGAATCATCACCGCTTCGGGAAAAAACAAGACATACATCCAGGACCGTCCTGCGACGCTTTCCACGCTGGAACAGATCATGAAACAATACGTCCGCATCCAGAGTCAGTTCGCTCAAATGCAACTCCTCAATCCGAATGACCAGATGACGATTCTTGACGCATCGGGAGGACAGTCGCTGCAAATCCTCAAAAATGATCTTGTCTCTCTCTGGACAAAAGCCGTGGCTCTCGAGAGAAGGATTCGGAACATACAGAAGAGACGCGCCGAAATCGAGAAGACGTATGGAGCCGCCGAAAAAATCCTTCCCATGCTTGCTTCCCTGAATCTCTCGCCCGGTTGTGAAACGGAATGGGAAACGACTCGCCTTGAGCTGCAGGAAAGAGTCCGCACCATGAGACATGCATCGGAATATATCTTTCGGCTTGCCGGCGGAAAGAGCGAACCCGGGCTCATTGATGAACTCGAACGAACGGTCGACGCACTACGCCCCGTTTTTCCGGAAGACAAAGCCCGCGAATTTGTCGCAGCCTTCGACGAAGGCATCCCCTTCATGCGTAAGGCCGTCCGGTACGCAGAGAGGACGTTCGGCTCGCGAGAACTTGAGATTGCCGAGGCGGCATTGGAAGAGCACGAACGCCGCCTCGGCGCGCTTCGCAAGATCATGCGACAGCTCAATCAAAACTCGGCTGAATCTCTTCTCGAATATGCCCGTATGGCAAAGAGTGAGCTTTCATGGCTTTTCTCTTCCGTCCGGGAATTGAACGTATTGAATGACGAAGGTCTCGATTTGAAAAAAAACACGAGCAAGGCTGCTCTTGCGCTTCGCGAAGAACGCCGCCGCAAGGCGGAAGAGATTGGAGGAAAGATCTCCGCGACGTTACAGGAATTGGCCATGCCCGGAACGGTTTTTCGTATCGACGTTGAACCGCAGGAACGTATCCGCAGCACAGGAGCGGATGTGGTTTCTTTCATGTTTTCTTCTGACGGCGAACGATTCCTTCCCGTTCAGAAAGTTGCATCGGGAGGAGAACTCAGTCGTCTCTTACTGGCCGTTCAGGTCGTAATGCCCGAAACACTCCTCCCTGATACGCTTGTCTTCGACGAAGTCGAGGCTGGGCTCGGAGGACAAGCCGCATTGCTGACCGGACTCAGGCTCCGCGATCTTTCAAGATCGTGCCGCATCATACTCATCACCCATGAAGCGACGCTCGCCGCTCTTGCGGATCAGCACTTCCTAGTCGAACGAATCGGCTCCGAAACAAACATTCGCGAGGTGTATGGAGATGAGCGCATTTGCGAAATCGCCCGTATGCTTTCCGGGGATCCGAATATGCACGAAGCGCAGGAACATGCGAGAAGAATTCTTCTTGGCGAGCGTTCCGGCCCACGGCTAAAAGAGGACGGTCTCAACTGAAACTCCGCCTTGCGTCTTCATGGTATGACATTTTCCCCGTCCCGCTTCGCTATGACATTATCGCTGTCCGACGACAACTGGCGACAATGATATTGACTTATATTCGCGGAATGACTAAAATACTTCGGATTCTGTCATTTCCCCATGGATTTGGGGTACGCCGCATGGAGCAGGCTTAAGCCTCGAAGGCGCCTTCTCCGGCGAAGGGAGGACACTGAATGTATGCAATAGTGGAAACTGGCGGGAAGCAATATCGGGTGCAACCGGGTGAAACAGTTCGTGTCGAAAGCATTCACGAAGAACCGGGGAAAGAAGTTGTGTTGGAAAAGGTTCTTCTTGTTTCGAACGATACGCTGATAACGACCGGTAATCCCTATGTGCCCGGCGCAGTCGTCACCGCTGAGGTTGTCGGCCACGGACGCGGGGATAAAATTATCGTCTTCAAGTTCAAGAGCAAAAAGAACGTCAGAAAGAAGCGCGGACACCGTCAAAATTATACGGATATCAAGATTCGGGAGATTTCCGTCTCGTAAGGCATGACCGAAATTCGGGTCTTTTCCAGAAACGGGGTCGTTGACAGTATTTCCGCCTGCGGCCATACCGATTATGCCGATCCCGGGAATGATATAGTCTGTGCGGGGGTTTCCACCGTTTTTCGCATGTTGACTGTCGGCATGTCACGTTTACTGGATAGGGCGGATTTTCTTGAAATTGATGAAGCAAAAGCGTTCATGAGAGTTTCCATTCCTGCAACCGTTCATAGTCAGGCCGCATTGCTGGTTGAAACAGCTGTGGCTGTATTGCGGGAGTTTGAAGCACAATATTCGACATATGTGCACATAGTGGAGGTGCGGTCATGAATCTCCTTGGTACGTTCAATCTTCAGTTTTTCGCCCATAAAAAGGGGCAGGGAAGCAGCACCAACGGTCGCGATAGCGCAGCGCAACGGCTCGGCATAAAGATGTACGCCGGCCAGGAAGCCCGAGCGGGGAATATTCTCGTACGGCAACGCGGGACGAAGATCCATCCGGGAACAAACGTCGGCATAGGGAAGGACGATACGCTTTTTGCGCTGAAGGATGGCGTGATCCGGTATCATTCAAGCGGAGAGAAAAAGTTCGTATCCGTTCTTCTTCCCGAGTAGATTGGCGATAACATCAGAATGACACTTCTGAGGGGCCTTCTATGAGCAAGGCCCTCTTTTTTATCCCATGAAGTTTATAGATCTCGTGCGTATTCTCGTCCGCGGAGGACGAGGCGGAAATGGGTGTCTCAGTTTCCGCAGGGAGAAATACATACCAAAGGGCGGCCCTGACGGCGGTGACGGCGGCGCCGGCGGGAGCGTGGTTTTGCGCGCGGTCTCGGGAATCCATACGCTTGCCGACTTCGAGTACGAAAAGACCTTCCGTGCAGAAAGCGCAGAGTCCGGGAAGGGTAAATGCATGCACGGCAAGGACGGAGAAGACCTCGTCATTGATGTTCCCTGCGGAACGATTATCCGGGATGCTGAGAGCAAGGAAATACTTGCAGACCTTCTCGAACCGGGCGAACGTTTTGTCGTCGCTCGCGGAGGGCGAGGAGGGCGAGGCAATATCCATTTCTCCTCATCCGTCCGGCGCGCTCCGAGATTCGCCGAAAAGGGACTCGATGGCGAAGAACGGTATATTCTCATGGAACTCAAGCTCATCGCCGATGTCGGTCTTATCGGAATGCCGAACGCCGGGAAATCGAGCCTTTTGGCCGCAATTTCGAACGCGCACCCCAAAATAGCCGGATACCCGTTTACGACGCTCTCCCCGAATCTCGGCATTCTATCGGTCGACGACGAAAAGATTGTTATCGCAGACGTCCCCGGGTTGATCGAAGGCGCTCACCAGAACAAAGGTCTTGGACATTACTTTCTTCGGCATGTCGAGCGCACGCGGGTGATCGTTCACGTGCTTGATATAGGACTCGGAGAGCCGGATACGATTCTGGGGCACTGGAAAAGCATCCGCGAAGAATGCGAAATGTATAATCCGGAATTACTGCATCGCCCCTACATAGTCGTCGGAAACAAGATCGATCTTCCGGATGCGCGAAGAAATATCGATGCGCTTTCTTCGTTCTTCAGGAAATCGAATATACCGTTTGTGACATTGAGCGCTCTTTCCGGAGAAGGAATCCAGCCGCTCATCGATGCGATCGTAACGGCGTGCCGCGCTTCGTCGCGCCCGACAAGCGATACCCGGTTGGCGCCCGTGCAAGACCTTTCCGTAAAGACGCTTCGCCGGGACAGGTTCGACCGTGTTCAAATCGTCCCGCAGGCGGACGGCTCTTTCCTCGTCCTTCAGCCGAGCCTGGAACGTGCGGTGCAGCGATACGATTTTGAACAGGAGGACGCGCTCCCACGGTTCGCGAAACTTTTGAAGCGATACAAAGTTGAAGAGCTTCTCATCGAAGCCGGCGCTCAAACCGGAGATACGATACTTATCGGATCCCTTGAGTTCGACTTCGAGCCGGACAAGGTCGAGTAAAAGAGCTGGAGGAGCTGTTGTTCTATGACCGGAAGACGATTGGGAATAATGGGAGGCACATTCGATCCGATACATTACGGCCATCTGCTTGCGGCGGAAGAAAGCCTCTGCGCGCTGCAACTCGACGAAGTCGTCTTCATTCCAACCGGACTCCCTCCGCACAAACGCAGCTTTCATGTCTCTTCCGCAGAACACCGCTTTACGATGACTCTGCTTGCGGTGCTCGAGAATCCGAGATTTTCCGTATCCAGGGTGGAAATTGACCGAGACGGCTCAAGCCATACGGTGGACACGCTCCGTGAATTCCGTCGACGAGCGGCGCGGGAAGAAGAGTACTTCTTTATTACAGGTCTCGATGCCGTTCTTGACATAGCCAGTTGGAAGGAATACTCGGTTCTTCCGCTGTTCTGCAGGATTGTTGCAGTCAGTCGCCCCGGATACGGTCGTTCCGGCATTGACCTTCTTCCTTCCGAAATACGCCGGGCGATTATTCCGCTCGAAATTCCTCTCTTGTCCATATCGAGCACCGACATCCGAAAAAGAGTGGAGCAGGGGAAGAACATACGCTATCTTACCCCCGAGCCGGTCGTTCAGTATATTTCCAAGACCGACCTGTATAGCGGATCGCTTGATTCGCATGACGGAGGGCAACGTCAAGGATGAAGTGGAAAACAATTATATTGTTTATTTTTCTTGGTGTCCTTGGCGCCGCCGCCGGGGGTGCTCTTCGTTTGTGGTCTTTTGTGGAGCCTGTGCCGGAAACAATCAAGCAGAATATTTCGTATGACGAAGCCTCGGGAATTATCTATATCCTTGCAATCGGAGTTGATGATGTCCAAGGTGGACATCGCTCGGACTCGATCGGGATCGCGGCGATAGACATCGACAAAAAAATCGTCCGGTTTATGTCTCTTCCCAGGGATACGCGCGTGGAAATTCCGGAACACGGATGGCAAAAAATAAACCATTCGTATGCATTTGGAAAAGTTCCTTTGTTGCGCCAGACGGTCGTCAATTATCTTGGCATACCGGTCAACTATCATGTCCTCGTTAATTACGAGAGTTTTCCACAGATAGTTGATCTTGTCGGCGGCGTCGATATCGTCGTCGACAAGAAGCTCTTCTATGTTGACAATGCGCAAAAGCTCCGGATCGATATCCCCAAAGGGCCGCAACACATGAACGGCAAGACGGCGCTGGAGTTCGTCCGTTTTAGAAATGACGCGCTCGGAGATATTGGACGAGTGAAGCGGCAACAGGATTTCGTAAAGGCTGTCCTGAAAAAAATCCAACAACCGTCGATTCTGCCGCGTTTGCCGGAAATCGCCAGGCAACTCGTTTCCATTGTGGATACGAATATGCCGGTTGCTCAGGCGATACAACTCGCATCGTATCTCAAGGATCTGACTTCGGATCGCATTGTTTTCTTTACCATGCCCGGTAAATCCGCCTATATCGGGAACCTGAGTTACTGGATCGGCGACCTCGCTGAAGCTTCGATGCTGCTTTCCGGCGCCATATCCGGCGATTCCGCGAAAGAAATCGTCTCTACAATATCTCAGGATGCGTCCATTCAGGAAGATCCTTCTGTACAGAAGGATCTTCTCAAAAGCGTCAAGGGGTCGGTTGCAGTATTGAATGGGGACGGATCAAAGGGTGTCGGGAAGCGGTTTTCGCAGGTTCTTGAGAAAATAGGAATAGACGTCGGATACACAGGAAACGCTCGACATTTCGATTATCACACCACAAGCATCATATATCCGTTGAAATCCCCTGCATCTACGATCGCAATCGCGCAGGCGCTCGCTCGTATTTGCGGCATCGATAAACGCCTGGTTACGGCCGAACGCGCCGCCAACGCAGTCACAATCATCGTCGGACACGACCTTGAAAACGTGCTTGCTCGACTTGCTCGTTTCGCCGAGTAAAAAGCCCAAGTGGAAGAAATCTGAAAGGTTGGTGTTCGAGAAGCAATGAAAGAAAAACTCAAGTCGTTTTCGTACATTTACGAGGCTCTTGCATCAAAAAGAGGTCTGGACATAGTAGGAATGGACCTAAAAGGAAATTCTTCGATTTCCGATTTTTTTGTGCTCGTTACGGCCAATTCGGACGTTCACATAGGAACGCTCCGTGATGTTTCCGTCGAGGCTCTCGAAAAAAAAGGGCACACCTGCATCATCGAGGGACGTGACAGCACGCAATGGTGTTTGATCGACGCCGGCGAAGTTGTCGTTCACGTTTTCAGCGTCAAAGGACGTGCATTTTACAAGCTTGACTCGATTTGGGGAGACTCGGATATCCTGAAATACACGTACGAAGATTAAAGTGACTTCCAAAAAAAGTCGAGAGCCCCAAACCGCCATGGGCTCTCGACTTTATTTGGAACAAATGTCATATAATGTTTCTTATGTTGCGTTATTGCGGACTTTCGGCGTTTCCTTCCATTGCTCTCTCGACTATTTCCACGAATGAATCCGGCTTGAGCGACGCGCCGCCGACAAGAAGGCCTGAAATATGTTCCTGCGACAGAAGTTCTTTTGCGTTGGCCGGCGAAACGCTTCCGCCATACAGGACCGGAATCGTCAGCGTTCTGAAACTGACGTTCTGTTTCAGAATGCCCGTGGCGAAACGACATATTTCCTGTGCGTCTTCCGGTGTCGCAGCGCGTCCCGTTCCAATCGCCCATACCGGTTCATACGCGAGGACGAGGCGATTCCTTTCCGGGTGGTTTTCTGTTGTTGAAAGGACCGATGCAATCTGTCGGGTTACGATTTCCTGCGTTTTCTTCGTTTCCCTTTCATCGAGCGTCTCTCCGAAACACAATACCGGACGTATCCCGGAGTCAAGGCAAGCGCAGACTTTTCGGGATATGCTTTCGTCCGTTTCATTGAATATGTGCCTACGTTCACTATGCCCCAGAAGCACCCATGTGCATCCGAGTTCATGCAACATAGGAAGCGATATTTCTCCGGTATACGCCCCCTGTTGCGCATAATGAACGTCCTGCGCGCCGTATGCAACGGGGCTTTGAGTCTTTTGTCGCTGATAATAGCGTTCAAGACAATTTCTCGTCTCCGGGATGGCGGTATAGGGAGGAAATACAACGACGCTGCATCTGCAATCCCGATATGTCTTCGTAGCGTGGCAAGACGGCAGGAATCGCTCAAAAAAAGCGGCCGTCTCCTTTTCCGTCATATTCATTTTCCAGTTCCCAAAGACAAAAATGTGATCTTTCATCGCCGGATACCTCATTTCATAGAATTAGGATCTATAGTAAAAGAGGAGCGATACCGGGAAGAAGTTTTCCCTCGAAGAATTCGAGACTGGCTCCCCCGCCGGTGGAAACATGAGAAACAGAATCGGCGAAACCAAGCAATTTCGCCGCTGAAGCGGTGTCTCCTCCACCCACGACCGTGGTTCCTCCAAAAGAAGTGCATTCTTTCAGCGCTTCACCGATTCCGCGTGTTCCTGACGAATACGCATCTCTTTCAAACACTCCCATGGGGCCATTCCACAAAACCGTCTTGGCGGCGCGTACGCGGTCTCCGAATAAATGCACCGTCTCCGGACCTATATCCAGACCGATTTCATCGTCTCCTATCGACGAAACGTCCGAAACGCGGAATGAATCGTCCTCGAATCTCTTTGCGAGCAGGGCATCCAACGGGAGGAGAATCTCGACTCCGTTCTCTTTTGCACGGCGCATCATCTCGCCTGCGAAGGGAATTTTGTCTTCTTCAAGCAAAGAGCGACCGATACTGTGTCCCTGTGCCGCAAGAAAAGTAAACGCCATCCCTCCGCCTATACAGATCGTCGCCGCTTTTTCCAGAAGGTGCTCGACGACGCCAATTTTGTCCGAAACTTTTGCGCCGCCGAGAAGAATAACGAAAGGCGGCGCGGGAGAATCGCTGACTTTGGAAAGCATTGACACTTCCCTTTCAAGAAGGAGCCCCGCAAATGAGGGAAGAAATTTCGTCACGCCATTAGTCGACGCGTCCGCTCGATGCGCGGCGCTGAATGCGTCCATGATGAACACGTCGAAAGGAGCTGCAAGCTGCGACGCGAAACGTTCGTCATTTAGCTGTTCCTCTTTATGAAAACGAACGTTTTCGAGAAGAACCGCCGCTCCGTTCGGAAGCGTATCCATTGTTGCTGCGACAATATCTCCGACGCAGTCATCGACAAAGATGACCTTCATTTGAAGGACGTTTTCCACAGTCGACAAGATGCGACGAAGGGAAAACTCGTCCGAACGGGCCCCTTTCGGACGACCAAAATGGGACACGAGCGCGACTTTCGCACCTGCCCGGCAGAGAGACTGAATTGTGGGGATGTGCGCCGCAATTCTCGTCGTGTCGCTCACGGAATCGCCATCCATGGGCACGTTGAAATCAACCCGGAGCAGAATTTTCCGGTCTTTGAGCGCTTTCGTTTCAAAGATTCGAAGCACCATTAATCATCATTCCTCCCCGTGAGAGCATCATGTCGAATTCTATTCTTTCGAGCCGTCGTTGAAATTATTGCCTTTCCGACGGATACAAATCCTGCAATTTCTTCCACCGGTACAAAACTGTGCTCTTGCTGACGCCGGGCGAAAGGAGCGCGCCAAGTTCAGATAAGCTTGCGCTTGGGTTAGCCAGACGAAGATCGATAACTTCTTTCAGCGAATGAGGTAGCGTTGCGTACAATCCTGATTGTTTGATAAAAAAAGCATATTTGATTTGTTTTTCAGCTGTATCTATAGATTTTTTAATATTATATGCATCGCAGTTCACTAGTTTATTTGCTTTTTCCCTCATAGACCGAAAGATGGCTAGATCTTCCAATGCAAACGAAGATCGTAATAGTAAAATTTTCGCCAGGAAAGAGACTATATTCTGTTGGTCTCGCAGCAATATCTCGCAGCAACTTCCACGTGTTCTCTCGCTGAACGAATATCCCCATTCGCGAAGCGTGCGGCCGATTCTGTCAGAAACGGGTGAACTCATACAACGAAACGCCATATAGTATCCCACACGTGGAATGAAGAGCGAACCGCAACCTCCGAAAGCGCCTTTCATCCACTGTGTCGAATTTTCGTCATCCGACGTGCTTGCGAACGCGCCGAAAATTTTCTTGTCGGCATCCGGCAGATGAATCGTGACTTTTCCCCGGAACCGTTTAGGGATATCAAGGAAAGGACCAAAAGAAGCCTCGTCGCCCATGACCGTCTTCCAGATCAGATGAAGCCTTCGGACGACGAACAGACGTCGCGTGGTTACGGAACCGGTAGGCGTCCTGTCCAAAGACGACAAAATTCCCGTAGCCTCGGCGCTCCCATCCCCAGATGAATTGACCGGTGCGTACGCCCATTCGTCCCAGAGAGACTGGGCAATGCTCTTCATGTTTTCTAGTCGTCCCTTGAATATCTTTGGATTCTCATGAGCGTTTCCGAAAGCGCCAGCCCGTCATGTCGAATGAGAACGCCTTCGTGAATTCGAACATAGTGTCCCCGAAAGACTCTGCAATTTTGATTCTGAAGAAACATCTCATCTTCAGATGAGAGATACAGGGGGACTGCGCCTTCGCTTCGATATTTTCCGAGCAAAGGCTCTTCGATCGCGCTGTCGTTGACGATGACATATACGGGCCACTTTCCGAGAATTTTCGATATCCATTGTACATGGTCGAGAAGAGACATGCCTTCGGTCTCATTCGGCTGGGTCATGAGATTGGCGACGTAAACAACAGGACCGCGTGATTCACGGATTTTTCGCGAAACATGCGGAACGAGAAGATTCGGGATTATGCTCGTAAAGAGGCTTCCTGGCCCAAGTACTATCATGTCTGCATCCGAGAGCGCGCGTACTACTTCAGGAAGAGGCTTTGCATCGGCAGGTTCCAATCGTATATCCTGAAGAAATCTGCCGCGGGTGGAGATCTCGATTTCTCCCCGTACTACTCTTCCATCTTTTTCCTCACCGACAAGCGAAACGACTTCGGTCGTAACAGGCAGAACTCTTCCCCTGATCGCCAGAAGATTATTCATTTCCTCAACACCGGTACGAAAATCTCCGTGAAGTTCCGTCACGGCCAGCAACATAAGATTTCCGAGACTATGACCTTGCAATTCTCCTCTGTCGAATCGAAAGTCGAGCAATCGTTTTAACGCGTTATCATTTTCGGCAAGCGCCACGATACAGTTTCTAACGTCACCCGGCGGCAAGACGCCCCATTCCTGCTTCAGACGCCCGGAACTTCCCCCCTCGTCCGTCACCGTGACTATCGCCGTTATATTTCTTGTAAATGATTTCAAACCGCGCAACAGCGTCGACAGGCCGGTTCCGCCGCCAAGCGCGACGATAAAAGGTCCCATGGCGAGTTCGTATTCGATAGAATTCGAACTCGTTCTCTGACCATCCGGCGTCTTGTTGCGATCCGGGGTTTTCCGGGAGATTCGCTCCTTAGCCTTCAGATACGCAAAGATCAACGCTGCGGTCGCGATCCCCAGAAGATACGCCACCTGCCAGCTCACCCTATTTCCCTCCAGGCGTTTCAAGATCTCGATGCCGAATAGTCACAACGGGAGCCAAGGACGAGATGGAATCATACAATCTTTGGGCGATGGCGACCGATCGATGTCGTCCTCCGGTGCAACCGATGCATATGTGAAGGCGAGGTTTTGCAGCGAATAGATAACGCGGGACGTAAAAGTGTAGAAAATCTTCCGTCCTCGACAAAAACTCCCGTGATTCTGCGAACGAGAAGAGATATTCCTGAACCGTCGCATCCATTCCCGTTTTCTCTTTCAACGTGGGAATGTAGTGAGGATTCGACAGGAATCGTACGTCGAAAAGCATTTCGCAATCCTGCGGAACTCCGTACTTGAAGCCGAAAGACGTTATGACAACTGTCGACGTTCCCGGATACTCACAGACCTCACGGATCACACTCTGGCGCAACTGGCTGATTGAAAGTTCCGTCGTGTCGAGAACAACATCGGCCGATTCCCTGACAGGAGTCAGCTGTGATCTTTCGCGGAGAATCCCCTCTCCGATGGAAACGTCCATCGCCATCGGATGAAGTCGTCGTGTAATGTTAAAACGTCGGATGAGAGAATCGTCAGACGCGTCAAGAAAGAGGACCATTACGTCTTTCCCCTGCAGGCGTAACGCGCTGACTGCAAGCACAAGATCCTGCAACAACGCTTCTCCGCGAGTGTCGACCACGGCGGCGACGCCTGACCGAACGGCGGCCCGATGGTTTTTGAGAAGTTCAAGCAACTGGGGAAGCAAAGCGGGAGGAATGTTGTCTATTGCGTAGTACCCTTGATCTTCCAGGATATTCAACGCCGTCGATTTCCCGGCGCCTGACAAGCCCGTGATAATGACGCATTTCTCGACTCCTTGCGTTCTATGTTCCATAACCTAACTCTTCCGATTTGCGATATTCTTGATAGAGCCGCATTCTCCTGCCCAGCCGTTCCGTATTTCAACGGCGTGCCGGAGCGTCGTCGAAATTATCTCATACGATTGAACCGCGCCGCGTTCGCTCCCCGGCAAAGCAATAATGAGACAGTTCTCAGACACGAATCCGCCGCATCGAGACAGTATCGCCATCGGAGTATATTGCAACGATTGACGTCTAATCGTTTCACCTATTCCCGGGACCTCGATTGAGGAAATCGAACGTAACGCTTCAGGCGTAACATCCCGCGGCGATAAACCCGTTCCCCCGGTAGTGACTATCAGCGAAATACCCTCTCCGATCCAGCGTCGCACCGTACTCCGGATCACCGCAACTTCATCCGGAACGACTTCATACCTAAGAACTTCAAACCCATCATCGCGGCACTTGGACGCAAGCGCCGGGCCCGATGCGTCTTCCCTTTCCCCGCGACTTCCCTTGTCGCTTACCGTCAAGACGCCGCAATGGATTCTTTTTCTTTCATAATACTCCCCTGAAACGAAAATGCTTCCTCCTTTTTGGACTTTCGCCAAATACCCTTGTGGAGATGAGGAACGATCCGTCGTAATCAAACAAACAGAAGAGCGTTTGAAACAAATGTCCGTTTCAAGAACGTTCGTCATTGAGGTGAGATTTTCCAGAACAATACAATCGATATCTTCCGGAATGTCCGAAAGCGGAACGGGGGGAACGAGTAATACCCTGTGCGTCTTCGCATTTGAAGGCTGCACGTTGATTTCCGGGAATTCCATCCTGAGGACATCGCGCCTCCGATTTGCATATAGCGCAAGAACTCTCACGTCATACGCCTTCTTCCCGAAGAACATACGTTCCGCTTTTGCCGCCGGATTTTTTGAGCAACCGGATTCCTTCAATCGTCATGCCCTTATCGATTCCCTTGCACATATCGTAAATGCACAGAGCAGCTTCAGCCACTCCCTGGAGAGCCTCCATCTCCACCCCGGTCACTTCTTTCGCGCGAACGAAGCAGGCAATATGAATCGCACTCTTTTCCGCGCAAACAGCACAATGCACCTGAACGGAATCCAATCGTATCGGATGACACAGCGGAATCAAATCTGAGGTTCGTTTTGTCGCCATAATACCGGCGATTTCTGCGACCTTCAGGATATCGCCCTTTGGCGTTTTCCCATCCAGAACATCCCGCAGAACAGCCGAGGGGAGAAAAATCCATCCTTCGGCTTCAGCGGATCGAATTGTCTCTTCCTTTTCCGTGACATCGACCATGACCGGGTGACCGTGAACATCGACGTGTGTGCTCGACATTTTTTACCCCCCTATCCGCGATACAGCAACCCCCGCGTCACCGAAAAAAACTTTCCCTCTCGGTTTTCCTTTGACCGCCTGTATTATGCGATCCAAAACCGTGGAATAGTCATTTTTTCGAAGCGGAGTCAAAAGATCCCAGGAAATCGAGCTGAAAAGACATGGATAGAGTTGCCCCGTTGAAGAAAGACGTATCCTGTTACATAGATGGCAAAAATTATGACTGACGGCCGATATTACGCCTATTTTTTGGCCTGTGTTTTCCTCAAGGTAATACGCAGCAGGACCGGAACAAACTTCATTATTATCTTTATATTGAACCCAACGGCCATGTTGTTGTATAATTGATATTATATAATCAACAGAAGTATATGACTCTTCATTCCATAGCTGTCGATTAGCGGGCATAAATTCTATAAAACGAAGCACATACTGCTTTTCGCGAGCATATTCTAAAAGAGAAAACACATCGTGTTCATCTATATTTTTATATAATACTGAGTTTAATTTTATGGATTTGATTTTACCGTTTATAGCATCGAGCCCTTTAAGGACTTGAGCGACATCTCCATTTCGAGTCATGGACCGAAATCGTTCATTCGAGAGAGTATCGAGGCTGACGTTAATCGATTGAATCCCGCTGGCTATCAATGGTTCAGCAAGCGGGAAGAGGAGACTTCCGTTGGTAGTTAAAGAAACTCGTAAAAGGGGAAATGTGGAAATAAATCTCGAAAGAAACGGGGCCATTCCTTTTCGTAGAAGCGGTTCGCCACCGGTGAACCGAACCTTTTTCATTCCAAGTTGGGTGAAAATGCGGCAGAGTTCAAGAATTTCTTCATAGCTCATAATTTTTTCGTGAGGAAGCCATGTGATTCCATCTTCAGGCATACAATAGCAACATCGATAATTACATCGATCCGTTACTGACACCCTGAGATATTGAATCCGACGTCCAATCGAATCAATAAGCTCGTTCATGAATCAATGAAGTCGTAAAAAATCAACGACAATTTTTCAATTTTAAATTTATAAAAAAACATTCGATTGCCTTATTTAACAGGGACAACAAGGACGGGATATCCTTCGCGAGTCAAAATTTGCGCCTTAGTTTCCGCTTTATTTCGATCTTTTCCTTCCATAACTATAACGCGATAATATTTTTTTTCGTGTACTACCGCGGATGTAATAGTTACAACATGACCTTTGTTTTTCAATTTAGTCATGACAGAATCAGCAACATTTTTCTCAGTAAACGAACCAACTTGGATTCCCCAACTCGTAGATGATGTCGCTTTTTCCGTACTATTCGACGCTATATTTTGAGAAGTTCTAAGAGGCTCTTTCACTTCAGGTTTTTTATTTTTGACATCCGGCAATGGTTTAGCCGGCGCGCCTTTTCTGTCGAGCGACGCCTTCGCATCTTTCTTCCTGGCGACCGATTCTTTCTTGTTGTCATCCACTTTTACGGCGGAATCGCTCTCGCCTCGTGTATTGCCTGTAGCGGGCACAGCCAGAATCAAATTTCTCTTTTCCGCCGGCGTCGCCGATACAAGAGAAGCCGGCGAAGAGGCAAACATATCTTTCTCGGTCTTTTCATTGCGTAACGTCTGAGTTGGAGAAAGAGGAATGCTGTTCTTCTGTTCGGCCACTGCTACTGCTTCGTACGCCCGCGGTTTTGGCCCGGAAAGGAAAAACAGCTTGATTCCGGCTACAAGCAGGCCGACAGCAACAAAACCAATTACCGGAAGCATCATGTCTCCAAAAGGCATAAAAGGACGTTTATCCCTATGTCGTTTACTTTCTCGTAAAGCCATTTACAAACGCCTCCAAATACGAATCAGAAAAAAATGAGGGACGGAGAAAAGAAGCGGGTCCCCGTTTCCTCTCCGTCCTCGGTATCTACCGTGTTTTCTGACTCTTTCGGATTATGGACGGGACATCATATGGGGTCTTCGGAACGCCGCTGACGGTAAATAAATCCTCATCCTGCGGCGTCAGGACATCCGTTTCTTCGAGAATTACGCCGCTCGATCTCCCCTTCGATCCCGATCGTACGTTCCCGCCCTTTCGTTCTTTTTCGGTCGTAAATCCGGTCGCAATAACGGTGATTCGTATCTTGTCCTGCAATGTCGCATCGATAGTGTGTCCCCAAATAACCATGGCATCATCATCCGAAACGTTCCGAATAATCTCGGCGGCTTGTTGTATTTCTAGAATTTTGACATCCTCTCCGCCGGTAACGTTAAAGAGGACTCCCTTCGCCCCCTTCATGGGGGTCGACATCAAGGGACTCTTTAACGCAGCTTCTGCGGCTTCCTGTGCTCGTTTCTCTCCTTGCCCTTCCCCTATTCCCATTATTGCGGAGCCTGCTTTCATCATTACGGTCTTGACGTCAGCAAAATCCACATTGATGAGTCCGGGCTTCAATATCAGATCTGTAACGCCTTGTACCGCCTGCCGAAGAACCTCGTCCGCCAGTTTGAACGAATCAATCAATGAAAGATTCTTGTCCGCGATAGAAAGGAGTTTGTCGTTTTCGACCACCAACAATGCATCAACCTTTTCCTTGAGAACGGCAATGCCTTTCCGTGCCTGTTCATTCCTCTGGTTTTGTTCGAAGAAAAATGGAGTGGTGACGACAGCGACAACCAGAGCTCCGGCGGATTTCGAAACCTCAGCAATGATCGGAGAAGCGCCGGTCCCGGTTCCGCCCCCCATGCCTGCCGTCAGGAATATCATATCGGCGCCGCTTACCGCGGACTTTATCTCGTCTATCGACTCTTTCGCAGCGCTTGCGCCAACCTCGGGATCCGCTCCGGCGCCGTGTCCTCTGGTGCCATCCTTGCCGAGAACAATTCTCGTTTTCGCCTCGGAAAGGCTTAAAGCAGCAATGTCGGTATTCGCCGCAATAAAATGCACTCCGTCGACGCCGCTTCGTATGATATGGTTGAGGGCGTTGCCGCCGCCGCCGCCAATACCTATAACCTTTATCTCCTCACGCCGCGGTCTGGATGAATCGCTCATCTGGAAAACGTGCTCCATCTCCGGTTCCCCCCGACATTAGTAACGGTTCTCTTTAAAAAAGCTCCTTTACTGTCTCCATGAGCTTTTCAAATATATTTTTAAATACGGGAACCTTCGGTCCCGTCGGAGATTTCTGGCTTTTTGCGCCACTACGCATAAATGTTGCAGAACCTCCTTTTAGTTGAGAAACTGGTGTTTCAATGAATCGATACGGGTTGCGCTCCCGCATCATAATATAACGTACGATGCCCGCAGCGGATGTATATTCCGAATCATTCCTTCCGGGGGGCATCTGGTACACATCGAGCGGCTCCGCAATTCGAACGGGAAGACTCAAAAGATCCGATACAAGCTGATCGATTCCCGGTGTTTTCGCAACGCCTCCTGAGAGTACAATTCCAGCGGGGAAGAGATGAATATTAAACTCACTCATATGATGCGCGACATGCTCTGTTAATAATTCTTCGAATCGACATGAGATCACTTCACGAGCTTCAGCCACGCTAAAGCTCTTCATTCTTCCGCGGACTTCCATGTCCAGATCTTCCTCATTCGAATCTTCCTCATCAAGCGAAATATGCTTCTTTATCTCATCCGCCTTGCTGATGGGGATCTTCATCACATACGCTAGGTCATTCGTAATATGGTCTCCCCCAATGGGGATCATTGCAAGTTTTACAGGACGTCCGTCCGTAAAAAAGGCGACTCCTGTTGTTCCGCCGCCAATGCATAAAGAAATAACACCCGCTCTCGTCTCTTCCTCTGTAAGCGCGCCAAGCGAACTGGCGAGAGGCTTTATGACAAGGCCGCTTACAGATACGCCTGCGCTTTCAACGCAGTTAATGATATTCTGAACAACTGTGGTCGGTACAATAACGGACTGGAGTTCGATTTCAAGTCGTATTCCTGTCATTCCAAGCGGGTCGTCAATTCCCGTATTCCCATCTATAGAATATTTGACAGGTATTGTATGCAATGTAACCCGGTTCTGTGGAATCGAAAGTTCGCTTTGCGCCGCTTCGATAACGCGTTCCACATCGGAAATCTCAACCTGACGCGGCGCTCTGCCAAGAGAAACCATCCCGCGAGACATAACGCTCGCAGCGTCTATGCCGCTGAAAGCGACAGTAGCATCGGAAATTTCGAATCCGACCATATTTTCGGCATCCTTGACAGCCATACGAACCGACCGAACGGCTTGTTCAAGATTGACAATCAGGCCCTTACGGATACCTTGCGATTGCGCATAGCCAATTCCTATAATCTGTGCGTCTTGGAATCGGGGATCCCTCTCGGCGACTACAACCGCTATCTTGCTCGTCCCGAGATCCAGACCTACGAGCATTTCGGGTTCTTTGTTCATCTGGCTCCCCGCTCCTTTCAAATCTACGGTCGCAGATCGTCGGAAAGAAATTTCACGACAATTTTATCCTGATACGTTGCATCTATTATACTTTTTTTTGTCGCTTCCGGTATCGTCCGAAGGACGTGTTCTATTGCGACGTTGCGCTCATTCAGCGTCCGAACGTCACCATCGACAAGAACATCCGAAATTCGTCCGTCTTTCTTGAGAATGATGCGGAAAAGAAATTCGCCTGCTCTTCGATCCAGTGTCAATTTCTCCACAGAACGATACCACGTGCTGCTTTTGAAGCCGTTTCGACAGTGACGTAAAAAATCCAGAGACAAAGAAGATTGATATACCCGGTCATTGCGAGGCGATACTCCTTGAATAGGCGAAGGTATCGCATCTGAAATATCCCATGGCACATCATCTGATGAAAGAGATATAAACATGGACTTATTAGCGGGATGACTCGCAGACCAGATTCCGCCGTCTTCGCTCATATACCACTTTTCTCCCTGCCAACCGAGAATCATCCAAACAGCTCGCGGTTTTTCCTGAATTTGCATGTCTTTTGCCGAAGTCCACTTCATAGTAACATATATTGGGAATTTTTCCTCAAGAATACGCTGCTTTGCACCCCATTTCATCAACATAATCGGAGCAAATCGCAACATATCCCCATCAAAAGCTATCCATATTTTATCTTCAATTGCTGCATCAGATGAATAAACACTAACTGTTTTAATAGACAAAAACATAAAATATTCTTCTATTGCCATAATAATTCCCAAACATAAAAACAATAAAACAATAAAAATTTTTGACACTCGCCTCATTTGATCAAACACCTAAAATCTTTACCTCTAAATCAAGATCTATATTAGCGTGGTTTTTAACTACTTCTTTGCACTTGTTTATTAAACAAATCACATCATAGCAAGTTGCGTTTTTTTGATTTATTATAAAATTCGCATGTTTCTGCGAAATGCACGCATCTCCATGTTGTAGACCTTTACATCCCGAAACATCGAGTAACCTTCCCGCACTGTTTCCTTCAGGATTTTTAAAAATACAACCTGCGCTTCGCTCGCCAAGGAAGGGCTGACTTGATCTGTATTTCCAGAAATTCATACAATTCATTCTGGCCGCATCGTGACCATTCATAAACGCAAGATGCAAACAACTCAGGACAACGATTTTTTTGTCGGAATCAAGACTACAATACCGATAGCCCCATGTAATAGAGTCATGGTGATACACCGTGCGCTCTCCGGTCGGTTCAACTACTTCAACCCACTTTACTATATCTCCGATTCCTCTTCCTTGCGCTCCGGCGTTTCCTACAATCGCTCCGCCCACAGACCCCGGTATTCCGACAAGAAACTCCGCTCCGCCCAGATTCTTAGAAATCATTTCACGTATAAGAGTCTTGATAGGATACCCTGCCTGCGCGATAACATCATAACCGTCCGTACGGCGTATCCAGGTAGCTGAACGGATGCCGATCGTCGAAACAACACATCCCCGCAAAACATCACTCGCAAAAAGAACATTACTCCCGGCGCCTATGACGTACACAGGGAAACCCCATTTTGCTCGCACTGCCTGCAAATACGAAAAAGCTTCGACGGAGTTCGGCTTTAGAAAAAACTGCGCATGGCATTTGATGCCCATTGTATTACTATTTATCAAATTATAATCACAAAAGAGTTCTTTCGCAGAAAACACAGGCAGCAGATCGTTTATCCCATTGTGAAGAGAATCCATTACTGAGGCAGAAGACAAAGAGAATCCTCCAGGAATTTTTCGCCGATCATCACAACATCACCTGCGCCTATGGTAAGAACCACGCTGCCGGGTCCAGTTATCCGATGAAGAAGCGTAACCGCATTTTCCATAGAATCGCACATCGTCCAGTTAGAAGAAGCGTAAGGGCGAGCATCAGCGATTAACTTGGCAGAAATGCCGTAAATCGGTTCTTCATCAGCGGGATAGATCGGCAATAAAAGTATTTCGTCACAAAGAGACAAAGACTCAGCAAATTCTCTGTATAAAGCAGCAGTCCTGGTAAATCGATGAGGCTGAAATACCGTGACTATTTTTCTCTCTGGGTACATTTGCTTAAGTGCATTCAACGTCGCCGTAATTTCTTTAGGGTGATGACCATAATCGTCATATACCAAAATATCATTGTACTCGCCCGTAAATTGCAATCTTCTCTTTGCACCCTTAAACTCTTTAAGAGTATGTTTTACTATATTAAATGGAATCCCAGCATTATAGGCGACAATACGGGCGGCCAGTGCATTCATTATATTATGATCGCCCGAAACAGATAATTCCATGTGCTCATCGCTTTGCCCGTTATGCGTAACGGTAAAGTTCACTCCGCCCCCCTGCAAATGGACCACATTGCTTGCACCCCAATCCCATTCGCGACCCCATCCGTATGTGACTACCGAACAATCCGTTTGTCCGAGTTCAATCAGCCGGGATACTCCTCTATCTTCGCCGCAGAGAATTGCGCATCCGCCCTTCTTCACGTTCCCGAGATATCGACCGAAAGCTTCAACGACACTTTCGAACGTAGGATATTGATTCACATGGTCCCAATCTGCATTTGTGACAACTGAAATACTCGGATGAAATTTCTCAAAAGAACCATCGCTTTCATCAAGCTCCGCCACCATAAACTCCCCGGAACCGAGCTTTGCATTAACGCCAATATCGCAAACTTCTCCGCCGATAGCCAACGTCGGATTAAGTCCGGCGTGCTCAAAAATCATTCCGATCATCGAAGAAGTTGTTGTTTTCCCGTGAGTTCCCGCAATACCGATTCCGATCTTCATATCAAAAATCCAACTTAATACTTCTCCTCGCTTCGCTGTAGGCACATGCAAGGCTTTGGCAGCTTCCAGCTCTGCATTTTCATGTGGTATGGCGCTACTGTATACAATAAGGTCCGGCTTGAATCGAGCGATATGATCCTTCCCGTGACCAAGCTCGAAATCAATGCCTTCCTTCAGGACCTTTTCAACATAAGAAGTATGATTCATATCACAACCACTGACTTGAAAACCCAACTCTTTCAAAAGAATCGCCAAGCCACTCATTCCGGCTCCGCCAATACCTAAAAGATGAATTGACCGTATGCCGTCGAAGCTGCTATGAAGTCCTTTCAAGGGTAGACTCTCCCTTCAGCATTTGTTGAATCAATAATCCCCCAAATCTTCTCGCACGGTTCGAAAAGATTTTTTGTGGGCAAACGATTCATAGCTCTGATCGTTTTCTTAGCAAGGGCATCTTTCAAATGTATTTTCAGTTCACAAGCGTCGGTTGTCGATACCGATCCGCCGCCCAATGAAGAAAAGAGCTTTGCATTCTCTATTTGATGTCCGCCACTCGATTCTTTCCATGGGACAACTATGGTCTCTATTCCGTATCCAAGCAACTCTGCAAGCGTGGAGCCTCCAGCTCGTGACAACGCTATGTCCAATGCGGAATAAAACGGAATCATGCTCCAGGAACGAGTGCAAACATGAATATTCGGAGATATATCTCTTGATGCATCTCCTTGTATAAGAAAATGCCAAGAAGAAAAAAAAACGTCTTTCGAAACACAACTGATGCATTCTACCAACTCTTGGCTTCCAAGTGAACCACCCAAAATTCCAACAATAGGCGCATTAACTGGTATGCCTCGAATTCTCAATTTTTCAAGAGCGTCACATCGAGACAAACGTGAAAATTCTCGAACCGGCACCCCCACAAAAAGGTTCCTTGCGCATTTTTGAAACGTACCGGTTCGCGTCCAACCTTCCAAAACAGGCACTCCCATACATAACGCCATGCGCGATACTATTCCCATCGATGCATTCTGCTCGTGAACAAAGGCTTTGACAGATCGAGCTTTCGAGGCCAAAAGAAATGGGACCGAAACGTACCCGCCAAAGAGAAGAACAATATCAGGAAAAATCATTTTGACAAATTTCCAAGCCATAAAAGTACTCTGAATCATTTCCGTCCATCTTCGCAACTGTTTTATTCCGAAGCTGACGCCTAACGGAGAACCGGACACCGGGAATCGGACGGATTCTATACCATGAGCTTCGTAAATCTCTTTTTCCATATCGCGAGAACCATGAACAAATCGTATCTCAACATCGGGATGCGAAATCGCCACCCATTGCGCAAAAGCGATCGCTGGAACAATATGTCCGCCCGTTCCGCCGGCGACGATACATAATCTCCGGATCATGCCGCACTAGACCCGAAATAACGAATTTCCTTATGAAGCCTCAACAATATTCCAATCTTTATCCACATAACAATCATTGCACTACTGCCGAAGCTCATAAATGGCAAAGGAATTCCAGTCAGGGGGATCATTTTCAACACTCCGCCTACGTTAATAAAGAACGGGAAGAGAACCGAAATCGTAATTCCCCAAATCAATGCAGCTTGAAAGGGTTCTGTAGCTTTTACATACAATAAATACACTCTGCTCGTCCAAAGCATAAAGAGGCACAGAACAGTCATTGTTCCTATGAGCCCGAACTCTTCTCCAAGGGTTGCAAGAATGTAATCCGTATGCGCCGCCGGAAGAAAATTCAACTTTTGGAGCCCATTACCGATTCCAACTCCCGAAACACCCCCATTAGCAAATGCGACGAGGCCTTGAATAACCTGAAAACCACTTGATAGGGGGTCTTTCCAAGGATCAATAAACGCAATATATCTTCGAAGTCTATATCCTCCCTGAACAATAAACCAAAGAAACAAAGGGAAAAGCGTTGTTCCTAAAAGAAGCGGCATTCGCCATCCTTTTAGTTCAATATGGATCGCCATGCATAAACCGAAAACTAAAATCGTTCCTCCCATATTAGGTTGTAGCACCAAAGGGAGTACCGAAATACAAAGAATTACTGCAGTAATTTGAAAAAACGCGCGCATCCCGTTTTTTTCGGAACACGACAGGCTCTTCGCTAATTCAATAACAACCGCCAGTGTTAAGATTTCGAGCGGCTGAAAACGAAACGGACCAAGATCAATCCACCTGCGGGCGCCTCCCACCTTTACTCCGATGCCGGGAAAGAGGGTTAAGGCCGCTGCAAAAACCGCAACTATCCAAAAAATACCGGCCGCTTTTCTCAATAAATCCGTCGGTATAATTGAAATTATCAGCATAGAAATCAAACCAAGACCAAGGCCTTGAAGTTGCTTTATTCCACGAGAGAATGCTGAACCAGTATTTTCCATTGTCCAAGGAGATGTAATGGACACAATCATTATCAGGCCAATTCCACTTAATAATAAAGGTATTATCCAAATCAGCGGATCAGTAAAATTTACCATATTGCTCTTATCATTTTTCCCATTTTCTATTTTATCAGACATTTTATTTCATTTACCTAAAACAGCTCTTTTAAAATGTTCTCCCCTAGCTTTATAATTCGGATACATATCCCAGCTTGTACATGCTGGAGAAAGCAAAACTACCATGCCACAAGTAGCAATGCTTTTCGCAAAACGAACAGCCTCGTCCATATCAGGCGCTCGATAAATATTCGGAAAATGCTCTTCGCGCAGAGCTGATTCGATCTTTTCGGCCTCTTCGCCTAACAAAACCACCCATTCAGCTTCTTGAGCCACAGTTTTTGCTAAAGGCGCATAGTCTTCTCCTTTCCCTTTCCCGCCGAGAATGACTATTTTGCGTCCCTTAATTGACTCCATAGCTGTTGAAGAGGCTGCTACGTTCGTTCCTTTTGAATCATCTATGTACAGAACACCGTCAATTTCGTCAACCAATTCGCATCTATGATGTAATGGAGCGAACGTCGCCAGAGTCTGGGGTTCGGGCACGCGATTTTTCAGACACCAAACCGCAGCGCACGCCATTGCTATGTTTTCCATATTATGATTTCCTACGAGAGAAAGATTTTCATATGAGAACAAAGAAATTCGTTGTTCCGGAGTGTTGAGATACGCATAATTTTCTTCCATACAAATTTCCCACGGAATGTCATTTGAACCCCAAGACAGACACAACGTTTTCGTACTCACATCGCGTTGTAAAAGAGAACGATCTCTTTTTTGGACAATACTCCAGCCTTCGGGCCCCTGCAACGAAAGCAAACGTCTTTTCGAAGCCACATAATCATCAAAGCTCCCGTGCCAGTCGATATGGTCGGGAGCAATATTCGTAACAACAGCGACATCACACTTGAGGCTATTCGCCCAGAAAAGTTGAAAACTGCTCAACTCAACGGCAAGGCACTCGTATGACGTTCCGACATAATCTGCAATTGATTTGCCGATGTTTCCCGTTGCTGCGCAAGAAACCCCCATGCCATTCAAAATATGCGCCACAAGACTCGTCGTTGTAGTTTTACCGTTACTTCCGGTTATGCCTATGAGCTTTGAAGTAAGGAACGAAGAGACAAAATCGAGTTCGCCGATGTATGGAACCCCCATCTGGGAAGCATACTGAACAGCCGTTGATCTTGGAGATACTCCAGAACTCAATAAAATAGCATCGCATTCTAATACTTTTTTAGTATGTCCGCCTAATTCATAAGTTACTCCTAGTTTCTTAAGCTGATCACGCTGATCGCTTGATATATCATTTTTTAGTTCACTAACAAACACTTTCATACCGATCAACTTCGCAAGTTTAGCTAAACCAATTCCACTAATACCCATTCCAATTATTGTAACGGAGTTATATTTTTTCAATTTATTCATCCCTATCTGACATGTTCTGAGATGTATTAATAAATGAATGCTAATGTTAATAATGAAGAAATTACAAAACTTCCCAATATATGAATAATAATAAATCGGCCTACTATATGATTTTCTCTCCATCCTAATATTTCAAAATGATGATGAATTGGACTCATTAAGAATATTTTTCTAGAAAATACATGAATGGAAAAAAGTTGCATTGCAACTGATATTATTTCTATACCAAACATAAAACACACTGGTATTATTGCTATTAAATAATCGCTATACACACAAAAACTAACAAGCATTCCACCCAAAAAGTGAGATCCCACATCGCCCATAAATATTAAAGCCGGATTCGTGTTATACCATAAAAAACCAAGACAAATGCATAAACCGGTAATTGAAGCTAGAAAAATCTCGTCGTCCAGTGAAAGCCAAAACAGTATTGTAGCCATGGAAATCGAGCATAAGCCGGCAGCAAGACCATCAAGTCCGTCGGTTACGTTAACCGCATTCAAGATTCCTACCGTAACCAAAAGCAAAATCGGGACAGCGGCTATCGGAGAAACTTCCATGCCCGGCCAAATGCTTACACCTCTCGAAAACGCTATCCACAAACACCATGGCAAGACAAAAACAATTTGCGCCAATAATTTATAAGCACTTCGAAATCCTTCACTCGAACTATATTTATATTTCGTCCAATCATCCACAAAACCTACTATCGAGGCGCAAATCGGCAAAGCCCACAGCCCAGCCATTTCAATGTAAATTTCGTATGAGTAACCAGAGATCATAGGGATAGACATAATAGAGACAACCACAAACACAATACCACCCATAGAAGGGGTGGAACTTTTTGAATATATGTGACTTTTAATTCCATATTGCTTCTGCACTAACATCACTTTTTGTTTGTTAAGAAATAGTATCAAGTATTTAGTAAAAATTATCGTTGTTATGAATATAAAAATACCAATAACTATAGCGTTCATCTAAAATATTCCTTTTTTATTTTTGATACGATAAACTCTAAATTATTACTATGCGAGCCCTTAACTAAAATAGTATTACCATTTTTTAAGTATTTAGTAGTGCTTTCATAACATTGTTCTAGAGTTTGACATAATATTAGATTTTTTCTTAAGTTAAAAGCATTTAAATTAATATCCGAGTTACACCAAATGTTACCATATAGTATAATAAAATCACAAAAGCCAGCTTCTTTTAATAAAATATTATGGTATTTTATTGATTCGGATCCCAACTCTTTCATTTCTCCTAATATTGCTATTTTTTTACCGTTGATATTAATTTGCCTTAAAGCATTTAGTGCAGCATTCATAGATAATGGATTAGCATTATATGAATCGTCAATTATTACCGCACCACACTTAAGAAATGTAAAAATACCCCTACCATCTAGTGGTTCCATTTTAAAAATAGACTCCAACATGCTTTGTTTTTGCACATTATAATACTCACCGATAGCTAGCGCAAAAGAAATAGGATAAACATTATGCTTCCCAACAAATTTTGAATTTATTGCATATTCGTCTTTCTTTGTTTTCAAAATAAAAGATAGCTTCGGCTCATAGTCATTTATCGAGAACTTCGGAGCCAGAATTTTATAAATAGAATTTTCAAATCCGACTCCATATTTTTCTATTTTTCTAGAATCACTAAAAATTTTATTATGCAACTCAATCCGATCAGAATTATAGAATAAAATTTTTGTTTTGTCATTTTTATAAATTTCACACTTTGTTGACAAAATAGCCTCAATATTTTTAAAGCCTTCAAGATGTGCAGCCGCAGCCTCAGTGATTACCGCGATATCAGGCGGAAAAACAGAAACCATAGATGCAATTTCATTTTCATGATTCGCGCCCATTTCTAATACTAATATGTTTGTATCAAATGACATGGATAATATAGTTAAAGCACATCCTATATTTGTATTATAACTCCTAAACGGACGATGCACTTTGAAATTTTTAGATAATATATTGTATATACATTCCCTTGTAGTAGTTTTTCCAACACTCCCAGTTACAGATACATTTATTGGATTAACTAAATTTATGTATTGTTGGGCAGCAATTATTATGTTTTTTTCTATATTTTTAACCACTACACAAGTATGCGTTTTTTCAAACTTCTCAAGTATATCTTCATTGGAACCTATAAGGACGTTTGCGCCTCTTTTTGCCGCATCTTCCAAAAAGGTATGTCCATCCAGTTGCGCTCCGGAAAGCGCAATAAAGGCATCTCCAGGCACAACATCTCTGCTATCCGATAAAATTCTATTAGGCATCGAAGCGTCACATCCGAGTACGACACCTCCAGCCAGAGTTGCAAAATCGGATACATTCCAATGCGTCATCATAGAACCGTTACCCCCGTTTTTTGCGACCACGAAATCAGCGCATCGAGATCGTTATATGGAATTCTATGATTTTCATATACTATTTCTCGCTCTGGGCCCTTTCCGGAAATCACAACTATATCGCCATTTTTCGCGTCATTCAAAGCGGCATAAACCGCATCCTTACGATCAAGAATAATAGAAATATTTGCAATAGGGTTAAAAGCAACACTCCCCATATAAATTTGATTCGCTATTAAAGAGGGATCTTCACTACGCGGATTATCACTCGTGATTATAATTTTGTCAGCAAAGTATGCGGCTATCTTCCCCAACTGCGGACGGTTTTCGGCGAAGCGACCGCCTCCGTGACCGAATACGGAAATGATTCTCCCTTCCGATAATTCCCGAATGGAAGCAAGAATATTTTTAAGTGCGAAAGGGGTATGTGCAAAATCAATAACGACTCGGACTCCATTGTTGAGATAATACGATTCGAAACGTCCGGGAACCCTTGGTGCAGATCGTAAAGATGACAATGATGCTTTTATGTCCACACCAAGTTCATTCGCAAGCGAAACAGCAGACAACGCATTGTAGACATTATATTTTCCAAGATATGGCATAATAGCATTATATCTATTTTCTGAATAAACAATTACAAAATGCGTTTCATTGTTTTTGTACAAAATTTCACACGCTCTGTATTTGTGGTTATTTTCCGACATGCCATACAAGTATATATTTTTATATTCACTATTTAACTTTAGACCGTAAAAATCATCGCCGTTTGCAACACCAACCCAAGAAGGTTTCATATATGATTGAAACAAACTCTTCTTGGCTAGATAATATTTTTGGATATCACCATGAAAATCCAAGTGCTCTTCGCTGAGATTCGTGAAGATAGAGCCGTCGTATTGACATCCATTCAAACGCCCCAACGACAAACCGTGCGAAGATACTTCCATAACACAAGCACGACAACCATTCTGTAGCATTCGAAAAAGATATCTTTGAATGTATGAACCTTCAGGTGTCGTTCGGCTTGCTTCTTCAGCAAGAACTCCGTCATTATACGTAATAGTTCCAAGAATACCTGTTTTTAAACCCTGTTTTTCTAAAATATGCCTTAGCATATAAGCTGTTGTGCTTTTTCCATTAGTACCAGTAACTCCACACATTAATAATTGCGATGATGGGAAATCATATACCTTGCTAGATATAAAACCAAGAATAGACCTTGTATTTTTAACTACTATATACGGCACTATAGTATCAATTTCGCGCTCTGTGATTAAAGCCACAGCGCCACTATTTATAGCTTTTTCAACATATAAATGACCATCATAAGATTTACCTGACATACATACAAATATAGAGTCACTTGTTACTTCCCTACTATCTGTATATATATCTATAACTATGGGATTATTATTTAATACGTTAGAATTTTTAAAAACTGCTAATTTATCATATTTTAGTATAAATTTAAAAATATCAAAAAGTTGAATCATAAATACTTCTCCTTGTTTGTGTTCATTTTCAAAGTTTCTTCTACAATTTTTCTAAAAATTGGAGCTGCTACCTCTGCTCCGTAATATTTTCCTCTTGTAGGTTCACCGATTACGACAATCATCGCGTACCTGGGGGTTTTGAACGGCCAAAAGCCTATAAAAGAGCTTACCCACCTGCCTTCAAGATACGATCCCTTCCCCGCAACTTCCGCCGTTCCGGTCTTTCCCGCAATTTCCACCATATTGGAATTAGCGCTTTTGCCCGTCCCGTCCGTAACAACATCTCTCATGGCATGTGTAATCCAGGAAGCTGTTGGCGGTGAAAGGACTGTTCGGACAACAGTTTTTCCGCCCTTGTACACTATTCGTCCGAAAGAATCGATAGCTTCTTCGACAAGGTATGGACGCAAAAGGACTCCTTGATTCGCAATGGCGGCTATGGAGGATACAAGCTGGAGGGGAGTTACCGCAAGACCTTGACCTATTGCTATGTTGGATGGGATGACGCCGCGCCACAACTCTGGAGAAGCGATCAGCCCCTCCTCAACGCCATTAATCTCAACGTTTGGATCTAAACCGAATCCCCATTCCCGGAGGCTATTATACATGTCAAACGGTTTCACTTTCATCCCGATCTGCGCCATTCCCACGTTGGAAGACTTTACAATAATTCCGTTAACATTCAACGTGCCATTTCCAGTATGATCAGAAATATAGCCATCTGCAATTCGAATACGTTGCGGACAATAAAAAGAACTGTCTCGACGAACAGCGCCTCTTTCAAGTGCTATGGCGCATATTACGGGTTTCAATGTTGAGCCCGGTTCATACGTTCTACCAAGAGCGTTATTCGTTTGTAGTTTTCGATTCGCAACATCTTCACGATGGTTTGGATTGAACGTCGGCCAACTTGCAACAGCTCTGATAGCGCCTGAGTCGACCTCAAGACAAACGACTGCACCCCATCGAGCGCCGTTTCCCCGTACCCCCTCATCGAGATACTGTTCTACAAAATATTGCATTCTAGAATCTATTGTTAAACGCAATCTACTCTTTGATCTATTATTGTTTACAATTTCATAGTTACCGCCGGTAGATGCTTTGGCTAAAATTTTAACACCAGAAGGAGAATATAATATTTTATTCCAAATAAGCTCCATACCCGATAAACCATTTCCTTCAATATCACAATAACCCAATACATGTGCTAACATGTTATTGTTAGGATAAATTCTTAGATTTTCTTTGCATTCATATATTCCATCAATATTTTTCGCTCTTATTGCGTTTGCCGTATTTTCATCGACGCGACGAATAAGCCAAAAAAATCTTCCTTCTAACTTTTTATTTATTTTATTTAATATATCTTTATTGAGAATATCAACAAATGCATTTGTATTTTGTGGGTCCCAAAATAAAGGATCTATAAAAAAACTAAAAGATGGGATTGAAAGAGAAAAAGCTTTACCAAATGTATCTGTAATATCACCACGGTTTGCAGAGAATGGAATTTGAAGCCAATATTGTCTTTGAGATTGACGAACGACACGTGGATCGGGTTTACAATGCACATTTACTAAACGCCATCCAACTATTATAAAAATAATTAACAATAATAACCATAATAATTTTTTAAATATTTGCATTTTCATATATCCTCAAATTTTATTCATTTGCGTTGGCTTTAGTTGCAAGTGTAATATCTAAAAACGATCTATAATTATTTATTTTTCGATTTGTATTATCATTGTTAACGTATTTATTAACTGAAATGGGAACTCGTACGACGCGAAAATGAGAAAGAGATTCCATGCCAAGCGTTTCCTTCGAATACTGAACGACACGTCCAGGTGCAATTAACGAAGACAACGTCTGCTGAAGCAGAGTCTCCTGAGATTCAATATTCGCAATTTGAACGCTCACTTTATGAACCCGAAGTTCAAGCCGGAAGGCATACACTCGTAATGCAGCAAGGCCAAGTAATGAAAACACCACAATAATCGATAAAAACAAAAAGACGGGACAGAAACGCCTACTCAAAGACTGAGAGGATCCGTCCATCGTAATTTCCCCTTTGTTTTAAAATATTCATTTGATTTAACAAACACTCGCATTTTTGCACTTCTTGATCTATAATTATGCGATACTTCTTCAGACGAAGGTGTTATTATTTTTTTATTATAAAGATAGCCAATTTTTTTATCAACAAAAGATTTGAACATTGCCTTTGTTATTTTATCTTCGAGAGAATGATAACTAACAACAATTATTATGCCGTTGTTTGCAAGAATATTTTGAGCGTTTAATATGCTGGTTTCTAAAGATTCTAACTCATTATTCACTGCTATTCGTAAAGATTGAAATACTCTACGTGCTGGGTGCCCTCCCATTTTTCTTTGGACAGGTTGCGGGAGTACCCGTCGTATTATTCCGACTAGCTCTTCAGTATTATTAATACATCCAAATTTATCTCTATGTTGGACTATTGCTTTGGCTATATATTTAGAATATCGTTCTTCTCCATATCGAAAAAATATTTCAGATAGCTGTTTTTCTGACCAAGAATTAACTATTTGCGATGCAGTAATTGAATTTTCTTGCACTGCATCCATTCTCATATCTAATGGACCATTATCTTGAAAAGAGAAACCTCTTTCAGGAGATGTTATTTGTAATGTAGATACGCCAAGATCATATATTATAAATCTAACTTCTTCCGGATGAACAATATTTTCTATAATTTTATGTATATCACAATAGTTACTATGAAAAGCAACAAATCTATTTTTGTATTCAAACAAACGTTCTTCTGATAGTTTAATAGATTCTTTATCTCTATCTAGACCAATAATTTTTATTTCAGGAAATTCCGCAAGAAGTGCAGCGGAATACCCTCCATGTCCCAAAGTAGCATCAACGCAGACACCAGACGGGTGAAACAAGCGTAGTATTTTTAGGATTTCTTCAATAAGAACAGGAATATGTTCTTCCATTTAGAAACCATCTACACTTTCCGCCATCGAAGGAAGCGACTGCAAAACATTTTCACGATATTCTTCCCAAGTAGCCTTATCCCAGATTTCTATGTGGTCGCTCACTCCTACGAGAAAAACATCCTGCTCAAGTTTTGCATGATTTCTCAACATATTAGGAAGAAGAATGCGTCCAGCGCCATCGATAGGAATTTCGTGCGCACTCGATAACATAATTCGTAATAACCCGCGGCTTGTCCCTTTAGCGAAAGGAAGTGTTTCCAGTTTTTTAAGTACATTTTCCCATTGAGATGCGGAATAGAGCGAAACACAACGATCGATGCCGATTGTCGCAAAAACAATCTGGTCAAGTTCTTGTCTGAGCTTGGCAGGGAGAACCAATCTTCCTTTTACATCGATTCGATGCTCGTATGTACCCAGAAACATGGGTTTTCCTCCCACTTTGCCCCATATCCATACACTCGACAACACCTTAACATGAAAGCCGCGAAAAATATAGGTCCACAGGCTTATCTGTGCGTTTCCAGACAAACCTGTGGACCCGTGGCGGGAGGTTGCTTTGAACGATTATTCTGAGGGAGCATTCGATAAGCCGGGTTCTGTCAAGTGTGACCATTTATCTGGGAGGATCCTTGCGAAAGCTCTCAAGCGATCGTAACCCGGGGGTCAGCGGGCAGCTTCATCCCCCCCTATTCGATCTTGCTCCGGACGGGGTTTACCTGGCATTTGGGTCGCCCCAAACCCGGTGAGCTTTTACCTCACCTTTTCACCCTTACCCTTTTACGGGCGGTTTTTTTTCTGTGGCACTTTCCTTTGATTCGCACCAACTGGGCGTTACCCAGCGTCCTGCCCTGTGGAGCCCGGACTTTCCTCACCCTTTCGGGCGCGGCCACAAGGAATACTCCCTCAGGAGACAGATTCTATCACGTTCTTGACGTAACGTCTCTCAAACATTTGAAGTACGTATGCTTTTCCGATACAATCTTCAGCATCATTCGGAAGGGATGGTGGGGACGATGGACGCGGATCAGTCTTCATACAATTCTCCTCAATATGAAACATTTAAAACAAAAATGAAGAAACTTACAGGCATAGATTTAAATGCGTATAAAAATCAAATTCATAGGCGCGTTCACATGCTTATGCAAAGGTGGAACATAAACGATTACGAAAATTATTTTGAAACAATAAAACAAAATGAGAATAAACTACGCGAATTTTTAGATTATTTAACAATAAATGTTTCTGAGTTTTTTCGCAATCCAAATAAATGGTGGGAACTTCGGGATACTATTTTCCCTAATATTATAAAAGATCGTTCTTCTAAAAAAGTTAAAATATGGAGCGCAGGCTCAGCTACCGGAGAAGAGCCGTATTCGCTTGCAATTCTATCTCTTGAAGCTAAATTTTCATCTATACCGCAAATTCTTGCCACAGATATTGACCAAGGAGCAATTTCTATAGCAAAAAGAGGGAGTTATTTAAAACGTCAATTAATTAACACTCCTGAAGAATATCTAAAACGTTATTTTAAAACATCAGACAATGAAATATATAATATAACCGATGAAGTTAAAACGCGTGTGAATTTTCAACGCATAAATCTTATTGAAGATACCTTTGCAGATGATTTTGATTTAATATTATGCAGAAATGTTGTGATTTATTTTTCTTCCGAAACCAAGACAAATTTATACAAAAAATTTGCAAAAGCGCTGCGTCCTGGTGGGTATTTGCTTGTAGGTTCAACTGAACAAATATTTGATTATCGAAAGCTTGGATTTGAATCTGCCGGAGCTTTCCTTTATCGCAGGCCTTCAAATTCTATTTGATCTGATTTTTTTCGCTTTGATATATATTTTGATGAATAAAAAAATGATACAATTTTTATAAACACAGAACACCGAAATAATAAATATTTTTATTTAATAATTACTCTTAACCTGTTTATTTGATAAATAAATAAATAAAGAGAGACGCGTTTTACACGTCTCTCTTTTTTATAGTTCGTTTCTAATCAGTGTGATCGGACAATCTCTTTGATTTTCATCAAACGACTCAGCGTTGATCTTTCCTGCTCGTCAAGCTTCATCGTTATATATCGTATTGTTTCTACAAACGCCGGGATCATAACATGCTCCAGAGCGTTCACACGACGGCGTGTTTTCTCAATTTCCTTCGCCATAAGACCGATCGCCTTTTCTTTGGCCGCGAGATCGATCAATGCGGGGATCAGTCGAGCAAAACGCTCCAACGCCAAGTCAAGACTTCCTGTAGACGAGGCCAACCCATAATTCAACGCGGTTCCTTCCTGTTGCACGGAATACTCGGGAACCACCACGCTCATGACATTCGAATGGCGTACCCCCAGGCTGCATTTCGAACCGGAAATCATGAGCGCCTGCTCAAGCATAGCGGGGAGCGTCTGCGCCCGCGCAAGAAGAAAACTCTTGAAACATTCCGCCAGTTCGACTTCTAGTTCTTCCCGAATCTGTTTTGCCTGGCGAGCGCGATCAAGAAAGGCCTTTATGAGAGCATCCTGTTTATCTTTGAGGAGTTTATGCCCTCTTTTTGCGACAACGAGCCTCTTCTTGAGTCGCGATAGCTCCATCCGGTTAGGGTTGACATTTACTCGAGCCATACTATCTCACCTACGCAGACTTCTCAATTGCTTCGGCCTTCTCCTCCGTTTTCAGCCTCGGCTTAAGGTACTTCTCAATATACGCATCCCGGACACGTTTCAGTTCCTTCACTGGAATCATCGTGAGAAGGTTCCATCCGAGTTCAAGCGTTTCTTCGATAGTTCTGTTTTCGTATTCGCCTTGACGGACGTACTTGTCTTCGAATTCGTCGGAGAACCGCGCAAAAGCTTTGTCCTCCTCCGTCAAAGCGCCTTCGCCCAGGATAACGGCAAGCTCTTTCGCTTCCTTGCCTCTGGCGTACGCAGCAAAGAGTTGGTTCATAAGGTCCGCATGGTCTTCGCGCGTTTTCCCTTTTCCGATTCCCTTGTCCTTCAGGCGGGATAAGGAAGGCATTACGTCGACGGGCGGATAAATGCCGGTTCTGTGAAGAGCGCGGCTCAGGATAATCTGTCCTTCAGTGATATACCCCGTCAAGTCGGGAATCGGATGCGTCTTGTCATCTTCAGGCATCGTCAGAATCGGGATTTGGGTAATCGATCCCTTCTTTCCCTTGAGACGTCCTGCACGTTCATACATCGTCGCGAGGTCGGTATAAAGGTATCCCGGATATCCTCTCCGGCCGGGAACTTCTTTCCGGGCCGCCGAAATTTCGCGGAGCGCCTCACAATAGTTCGTAAGGTCGGTCAGTATGACGACAACATGCATGTCCTGTTCAAAGGCAAGGTACTCCGCAGCAGTCAAAGCAAGACGAGGCGTCGTGATACGTTCGATCGCCGGGTCGTCGGCGAGGTTGACGAACATGACGGTCCTTTTGATCGCTCCGGTCTTTCTGAAGTCCTCCATGAAAAACGAGGCTTCTTCAAACGTTATCCCCATCGCCGCAAAGACGACCGCGAAATCTTCATGTCCGCTTATTACCGATGCCTGGCGGGCAATCTGCGCCGCCATACGGTTGTGCGGAAGACCGCTTCCGGAAAATATCGGAAGCTTCTGGCCGCGAACCATGGGATTCATTCCGTCAATAGTCGAGATTCCGGTCTGAATAAACTCAGACGGGAAATCCCGGGAGAACGGATTCATCGGCATGCCGTTGATGTCGAGTTTAGTTTCCGCCAGGATGGCGGCGCCGTCATCAATAGGGTCTCCCCGGCCGTTGAAAACACGTCCGAGCATATCTCGGCTGACCGGAAGCGTTAACACCTTTCCCAGAAAGCGCACTTTCGTCGATCTGATGTCGATTCCGTCCGTGCCTTCAAACACTTGGACAAGCGCCCGGTCAGACGTAATTTCGAGAACTCTTCCCCTTCTGCGAACACCATTAGAAAGCTCAATCTCGACAAGCTCGTCGTATCGGACGTCTGTCGTTTTTTGGACGACCAAGAGCGGTCCGGAAAGCTCGGATATCGTCGAATACTCTCTAGGCAGCATCGCTATCCCCTCCAATCGGGATAAGACCTGCTATCTCTTCCTTTATCTGTGCTTCAATCGCATCCAGCTGCGCAATCTGCTTTTCTTCCACGTATCTCATTCGCGCAATGGTCTCCCGCACCTGCATATTGAACACTGACTGCATCGGCGCGCCTTTCTTGAGCGCATCCATCGCAAGATGATGGAATTTGACAATAGTGCTCAGCATTTTAAACTGCTTTTCCATGGACGCATACGTGTCAATTTCGTGGAACGCATTCTGATGCAAAAAGTCTTCGCGCAAAGACTTCGCAGTCTCCATAACCATACGCTCGTCTTTCGAGAGAGCGTCGATTCCGACCAGTCGCACGATCTCCTTCAGCTTGTCCTCTTCTTCGAGAAGCCTCATGGCCTCAATGCGGAGCCCGCTCCATTCGTCATCAAACTTCGCATCCCAGTACTCATCGAGTTTTTCGGTATAGAGAGAATAACTGAGCAGCCAGTTGATCGCCGGGAAATGGCGTTGATATGCAAGATTGGCATCGAGTCCCCAGAATACCTTCGTAACTCGCAATGTATTCTGACTCACCGGTTCAGAAAGGTCGCCCCCGGGAGGTGACACTGCGCCGATAGCCGTTACCGAGCCTTCACGCCCGGCTTCGCCCAGAACAATCGCACGTCCTGCCCTCTCATAGAAAGATGCAAGCCTTGTGCCAAGATATGCAGGATATCCTTCTTCTCCGGGCATTTCTTCGAGGCGCCCGGACATTTCGCGAAGAGCTTCCGCCCAGCGGCTCGTCGAGTCGGCCATCAGCGCAACCGAATAGCCCATATCGCGATAGTATTCAGCCATCGTAATCGCCGTATAAATGCTCGCTTCTCGCGCAGCAACCGGCATATTCGACGTATTCGCTATAAGGACAGTTCGCTTCATAAGCGGTTGCCCCGAACGCGGATCCTGCAATTCAGGGAACTCAAGCAGAACGTCTGTCATCTCATTGCCGCGTTCGCCGCATCCGACATATACGACGATCTCGGCCTCCGCCCACTTCGCCAGCTGGTGCTGTATAACGGTCTTTCCCGAACCGAACGGTCCCGGAACACATGCGGTTCCTCCCATTGCGATCGGGAAGAACGCATCGACAACACGCTGCCCTGTCGTCATCGGAATGACTGGAGGAAGGCGTTTCGCTACAGGACGGCCTTTTCGCACCGGCCATTTTTGCAGCATGGTTATCCGACGTTCAACGTCTCCGTCACGAATAACGGCGATAACATCCTCAACGGTGAAATCGCCGGCCGAAATTTTTTCTACCGTCCCCTGAATTCCCACAGGAACAAGAATCCTGTGCTCGACAAGCACTGTTTCCTGAACGACTCCAAGAACATCTCCGGCGACCACATGATCTCCATGGGCTACCCGAGGTTCAAAGGACCATTTCTTGCTCCTGTCAATGGCAGGGACAGAAATGCCTCGAGAAATGTACGGACTCTTCGCAGCCTCTTCGATAAGCTGAAGAGGCCTCTGTACGCCGTCATAAAATTGTTCGATCAAACCGGGCCCGAGTTCGACGCTGAGCGCTTCCCCCGTATCCACAACTGGCTCTCCGGGCATGAGACCGGATGTCTCTTCGTAGGCTTGTATGGACGCCGTATCGCCTTTGAGTTCGATAATCTCCCCGACGAGTCCAAGCGTCCCAATCCGCACTACGTCAAACATGCTCGCTCCGGTCATACCCTTCGCCACGACGAGCGGACCCGAGATCTTTTCTATAGTCCCCTGTATCTTCTTGTCAGTGGCCACTCCGTATCGCCTCCACCAGAATTCTTCGTGATTCGTTCATTTCACGGCGAAAATATCCATACCAACCGCGCGTTCGACGCTGTTTCGTATGGACTTGAGACCTGCGCCGGAGCCCCCCCGTATTCCGGGAATCGGAACAACGCTGACCGAGGACGTCTCGTTGACTTCCTGAATCAAGCTTTGATTCGCCGTATAGAAGTCTTCTTGTACAAAGACAACGGCGTAATCACTCCGTGCGCATCGTAACAGGACTTCCCGAAATTCGTCGGCCGCCGTCTCTCTCAAAATAAACGGCGTTACGCCGACAGCCTGGAAAGGAAGAACCGTTTCATAATCCCCTATGGCTGCCATGGCTCTTTTTTCTTCGTTAGCGGACATTTCGCAGCAGCCCCCTCGCCAATTCCCTGTTCGTGTTATTCGCAACGGACACGAGCAGTATGCGCACATTCTTCGCTTCCATTTCCTTGGACCACAGATATTGCATTACATTGTCTTCAGAAAAGGCTCCGTATTTCGCTTTCGCCAGAACTCCCGTGATATAGTTGTCAAGGAGTCGTTCCATCTCGACGAGCACATGGTTCATATCGCCCAATTCTTTCATTTCCCCCAGAAGCACGCCCGCATCGGCGAAGCCAATCAGTTTCGCCCACCCCTCAAGCGGTTCCGGAAGGAGCGATAGAAGATGTTCTCTGGAGATAAAGCCTCCGTCATGAAAGTACGAAGCCGCCGATGACGCATCAATGCCGATGCGTCGCAAGCGCACTCCGTTTCGAAGGTTCTCGGCGTCGACCTTGGCTTTTCCCCAAGCGATTGCAGACGCTATGCCGGTTTCGGAAACCATTCTGAGAATTAGTAAATACTGTTGATTGTCCAGATCCTTCTCGACCTCCAGAATGTCCTTCGTCTGTTCCCAAAGAGCAAGGCTCTTCGGAAGCACGGCGTGGAGGCCATAGGGCAGGAGCCTGTAGTCTTCGCTTTCAACCGCCATGATGAGATCATCCTTCGGGATATTCCCAAGAGGCGTCAAAAGATTGAAGCGGCGATCCTTTCCTTCTTTCTGGAGAATATGACTTTTTATGAGAACCTTGATATTATGAAAGTCATATGGCAATCTGCACACTTCAACAAGCCGTTTATCCGGGACAAATTTCTCGACTTCCGAATAGACATGAAACAATTCGGCTTCAATTGCCTGATCGAAGTCTCGACCCGACTTCATGTCGGCGATCCATGTCGAATAAACGGTCTCTCCGAGCACCTTGAGCGCGGACTCCAGATCTTCCGAATCAAGAATCCTCTGATACGCACTCTCGTCCAGAAGGCGATTCCCCATTGCCCTCAAGCGGGCTACTGTATATCCATAACGCTCCGCTGGAGCCATCAATCCACCCCCACACTCTAGGCCGAAAAGAGCCGGGACACCACATTTGCTTCGATATCGTCATGAATCCAACGAAGCAGCATATCCCAGGAACAATTCGTATCCACGTCTCCCTGCCTCAGAACAAACCCCCCGGAGATGGCAACCCTGTTCTTCCCTAATGTCAGTTCGCTTTTATGTTCTTCGTTATATGCGGACAACCATTGCTCAGTAATATACTTTTCGTTGTTTCCAACAAGCACTTCCCCCTTGCCGGAAACAGAAGCCTTCCGAAGAAGACCTTTCACGAATTCCAGATATTTGCCTTGCGGGAGACTCTGCAAAGCCTTATGCGCCTGCGCAAAAGCATCGACGATAAGCCCCTGCTTCACGCCAAGCTCAAGTTTTTGGACATCAAGATGCGCGACAATCTCGCGGCGTCGCAGAATTTCCGGTTCTTCCCGCTTGAGACGATCAGCATACTGAGACTCGATTTGTGCGATTTCGTTGCTTGTTTTTCTCTGGATCAAAACTATCTCTTCTCTTGCCGCATCAAGGATCCGCTGCGACTCGGATTTTGCCTCCGTTTCGATTTTGGCCTTTATTTCAGCCAATGACATCGCCCATCACCTCAGAACGCCGTCTAGAGCTTTATGGAATTCAAAAGGATGATGCTCGTAAGAAGCGCAAGCACCGCGTATGTTTCCACCATTGCAGGAAGGATAACGGCCTTTCCCGTCTCTTCAGGTCTTTTTGCAATCATCTGAATGCAGGCAGCCGACGTCTTCCCCTGCGCAATTGCTGATAAATACTCGCAAATCGCAACCGGAAGACATGCAAAACAAATTCCAAGCCCGTGCCAGATATCTACAGGGATAGGATTTCCGCCAAGCAGCCCCACCTTCAAAAGCACAAAAAAGGCCGTCATAAGTCCATAGATTCCCTGGGTTCCGGGAAGAGCCTGAAGAAGAAGGACAAGCCCGAATTTCCCCGGATCTTCCGTCATAACTCCGGCTCCCGATTCGCCTGCTATACCGACTCCCATTGCAGAACCAGCTCCGGACCATCCTGCAGCGAGTGCTGCTCCCAAAACTGCAAGCATAACTCCCAAATACTGCTCCATGCCCAATTACACTCCCTTTCAAAATAGATAGAGATATAAACGTGCATAATGGCGTTTCTAGTTCTTTCCTGAGCCTTCCATAACATCAATATATTGTGTGGAGTAGGTCAGAGGTGAAAATATTTTTCCTCCGCCCGCATAGAACTTGCTGAAGAATTCTACGTATTGAAGACGCAGGGAATGAACAAACGCGCCAAGTATGTTTACCGCAAGGCCAAAGGTATGTCCGCCAAAGACCACGATAATCCCGATCAACCAGCCAATATACGGTATCTCGGAAGAAAGCTTGCCAAGCATGTTGATAATGACTCCAATCGCTGCTGATGCAAGCCCCAAGGCCAAAAGTCGGCTATAACTCAATACGTCGCCCAAATACGACGTTGAACCATAAACCCCAAGAACTCCAGAAAAAAACTTGGCCACGATGCCGCTTTTCTCGCGCCCCTGATACCAAAAAACGACCAAAGCTCCAACTATAGCCATCCATTTCCCGATTGGGTAGCATATTTCTGGAAGAGCAGCGGCCAGCGCACCGGAAAGAAGAAGGAGGCCCGTCAGCATAGTGATCCAGGCGCCCTTGTCTCCGAACGCGGCGACATAATCGTTCTTTCGGATACAGTCATAAAACGCGATGAAAAGCCCAAACGCCAGGTGCGCGACACCAAAAGCAAGCGAAATTCCCAGAATCACCATAGGTTGTTGCATCGGGTCAATTACAAAAAACATGTTCTTGATCGGTCTGAAAAATCCCAGAAAGTCATAAGCGTCAACGAGGTCACCGAACCAGCTGCCCGTTAAGGCTCCGTAGATCAACGTAGAAACCGCGACGCCCAGAATGAGCTGCATGAATTGCCGCACTGTCGAAGGCATACGCTTATATTTCCGCATGAAATACGTAAGCCCGGCTATCATGACTGCCGCATATCCGGCATCGCCAAGACACATGCCAAAGTAAATAAAGAAAAACGGAGCCAGAAGAGGAGTAGGATCTATTTCGCCATACAGAGGAACACCGTAGAGCTTTGTGAGGTTTTCATACGGAGTAACCCAATTTCTGTTCTTGAGAAGGGTCGGAGGGATTTCTTCTTTTTCAGGATCGTTCAGAACCATTTCAATGTTGGACTTAAAAGGCAAAAGTCTCTTTTTGAGAGCGTCAACAGATGATGACGGAATCCACACTTGAAGAGCCACCGTCTGTTCAGTAAACATTCCGTCATTAAGAACTTCAAAACGTTTCCGTAAAGACGCAAAATAATCGCTCAGGCTGCGTATAACAGGAACCCAGCTCGCAGCCTCTTCCCGTACGGTTTGCATTATCGAAGCTTCTTCAGCTTTCAGCGCGTTCTTTCGGTTCTCGAGAACAGATGCTTCTTCCGAGGGATTGAGATTCAAATCGTCCGGAATTTCAACCCGCGAAAGGGAATACTTCGAAGATACATCGAATGCGTCGGATTCACGTTCTCTTGCGTAAAGCAACGTAACCCAGACTTCCGCGTCCTTTTCGCCGAACCGGGAAACAAAGATCTCCGCATCCTTCCCCAATTTCGCTTCTATTCCATTCTTCCAGCTTTGCAGATTGTTCACAGGGAGCGTACCCGAAAGGCCGCAGACACGCTCGGTCCCGCATGACAACAAATCCATGGTATACGGAAAATCCTGGAATCTATCAAGCAGGAAGAGCTTTCCATCGATTTGGGAGATTTCGGAGCGGACGGCAAGGAGACGCGCTTCGTACGCATGCATCTTCGCGGAGAAGTCCTCGACGTTCGTTTTTTCGGCAACACCGGATAACTCCGACATCGAAAAAATCGGTTTTTCGCCGAGAGAGCGATCGAGAGACGAAACAGGATCGACATAATGCGGCTCAAGAAAACGAAGGAGAAATCGTATCTCGGAAATCTTGCCGTCGATCTCTTGCAGCCGTTCGTTGGCCGATTGGACATCCTGCGGAGCATCGGTCGCGCGGGAGATAATTTCGCAGCAACCAACCCGCTGGAGCACTCCGAGGACATCCTCGCGAACAGATTTATGCAGATACAAATCGAGTTTCTTGATTTCAGCTACGGCCATATCGAGCAATCACCTCTTCTGCAATCCACGTAGCCGTTTGAGTGATTCGCCCCTTGTGGTCGGCCGAAAACGCAGCTGCATTTTCGCGCCCCGCCTCCACAATTTTCCGCGCTCTTTCGTCCGCTTCCCGCTCAACCTTGGAAACGCATTCCTTGTATTTCTTGAACGCGCCCTGTTTCGCATTCTTGAGTTTTTGCTCCGAGTCGTTTGCAGCAGCATTCTGGAGCCGTACGGCTTCTGCCTTGGCATCGGCGATTCGCTTCTTCGAATCCGCCTCAACCGCCTTGATTTCTTCCGCAAGATTCAACGCCACATAACACACCCCCTTTCTCTGTACGTACCATTATAGACGAAATTCTCCAAGCTCGTCACAAACCCGGATTATTCTAATACTCTGGGAATTTTGTGTCAAACTTCGTATAATGTCGCAGATTTTTTGGGAATTTAGGAAATAATGTGTGTGGAAGGGAAAAAATTGGAGCGGACAACGGGATTCGAACCCGCGACCCTCAGCTTGGGAAGCTGATGCTCTACCAACTGAGCTACGTCCGCT
>CAYVKE010000010.1:0-51557 GCA_964451935.1 uncultured Synergistaceae bacterium
ATGTGTTAAGCACGCCGCCAGCGTTCGTCCTGAGCCAGGATCAAACTCTCCAAAAGATTTCTGGTTTCACGCATGTATTTACGCACTGTATTCGGCTTTCAAGATTCCGTCGCCGCGAGCGGCAACGGCAGGAAATATACCACGGCCTCGAATGCTTTGCAAGTCCCCTCCGCAAAGTTCGATTATTCGCGTAAAATCCCAGGGTCCGTGCTATTTTTTGAATGTGACGATCGTAACGCCGTAGCCGCCTTCGGAGCCGTCGCCCAGACGGTACTCCTGGACGTACTTCAGTCTGGAGCAAAGGGCGTGGACTTCCCGGCGCAGAATCCCCTCTCCCCGCCCGTGGATGACGGTCACCGACGAATAGCCGCAGCGCATCGCCTGGTCAAGGTAGCGTTCGACGAGGGGAAGCGCTTCCTGGACATTCATTCCGCGCACCATGATCGAACTGGAAACATGCTCCGGGCGTTCGAGATAGACTTCGCCGCGCACCTCTTTCGCTTTGGGACCCTTTTTCGAAGGAACGACGGATTCGCTGGGAACTTCGACCGTCATGGCCCCGGCCTCGACGAAAGCTTTCTTCCCATCGACCCGCAACAAAACTCCGACCACCCCGGTTCCGATGACTTCCACCGGCGCTCCGGGAGCAAGGGGAAGGTCTTCGGACTTCATCATCTTTCGGGAAAGCGTTCTCTTTTTCTCCCGGTCTTCGATATCCCGGATCAAAAGCCCCGTCTCTTCCTTCTTCTCGTGAAGTTTCTTGTGCGCGGCCGATTTTGCGGCGCCTTCCAATTCTCGGATCATCGTTCGGGACGCGGTTTCAGCCGCCGCCAGTATTCCGGCGGCATCCCTGTCGGCTTTTTCGAGAATCTTGTTCTTTTCAAACTCCAGAGACGCAACGCGGTCTTCGTACGTTCGCTTCGTTTCTTCAAGCTGTTTCCTGTCGAGAAGAAACTCCTTCTTTTCTCTGTCAAGAAGAACGCGGCGCTCCTGCAATTCGGAAATAAGCTCCTCGACGGGAATTTCACGCTCGCGAAGCACGTGACGCGCCCTCTCGATCACATCGGCGGGAAGACCCAGCCGTTCGGCGATCAGAATCGCGTTGCTCTTTCCCGGAATTCCCATCAACAGACGGAATGTCGGAGACAACGTGTCCGCGTCGAACTCCATGCTCGCGGACTCGACTCCGGACGTTGTGAGCGCATATTGCTTGATCGGGTTATGATGCGTGGAAGCCAGAACGAGCGAACGTTTCTTTCGGAGCGCGTCGAGGATGGCGACGCCGAGCGCGGCGCCTTCCTGCGGATCGGTTCCCGCTCCAAGCTCGTCCAGAAGAACAAGAGACGACGCGTCCGCGTCGCGGAGAATGCGAACGACATGCGCAAGGTGTGCGCTGAAGGTCGAGAGGTTCTGCTCGATGCTCTGCTCGTCGCCGATGTCCGCGAAGATCGAGGAGATCGTCCCGACGACGGAATTCTCGGAAGCCGCGATCGGGAGACCGCACCAGGCCAAGGCAAGGCAGATGCCGGCCGTTTTCAGAACGACGGTCTTCCCGCCGGTGTTCGGGCCCGTAATGACAAGGACGCGAAAGCCTTCGCCGCAGATGATCGAAGACGGAACGGCCCGGTCCCCGAGCAGGGGATGCCGCGCATCGTACAGGCTGAAACGGGCCCGGTCTTCCAGCAGGGGCAGAATCCAGCCGCCGCGATCCATTCGGTTGGCCGCGGCGTGCAGGACGTCGACGATGCCGAGAACCTCCTGCGCCTCGAGGATCGCCCGTTCGCGGGAGAGAATGTAGGCGGTCAGTCGTCGCAGGATTCGCTGCTCTTCCTCTTTTTCGTCGCGTTGCCTCATGACGAGCCTGTTGTTCAGCGCATTTAGGGAACGCGGCTCCATATAGACGGAGTTGCCGGAACTCGATCGGTCGAGGATCGTTCCCGGGAAACGGCTGATGCAATCCTGGCGGACGAGGACGACATATCTTCCGAGGCGTACGGAGAGAACCCTGTCCTGAAGCATGGATGACACCCTGCTGTCGGATATGAGATCCTGCCCCGTTCTTCGCACGCTCCGCCCGATCGTTTCCAGCTCCTCCCGTATCGCGTGCAGTTCGGGAGAGGCGTGATCGTACAGGGTCCCGTATTCGTCGAACACGCCAAGTGCTTCATATTCCGGGGAAAAGTCCCGCAATCGCTTCAGAAGCACGCCGAATGCTTCCGAAGTCGCCAGTTCGGATTGAAGCACGTCGCGAAGCCGCGTCGAAAGATGGAGCAACCCGCGAATGCGGATGAATTCCTCGCCCGTGAGAAAGGATGTGTGCTTGGCCGAATCGAGAAGCTCATCCACGCACTGGATCCCCTGCTGCCACGGAAGTTCGCCTTTCGAATCCCTGTAGGATCGGTAACTGTGAAGCAAATCCTGACGCGCCTTCAATTCGATGAACGTATCGGCGGGACGCATTCGCGAAAGCGCAAAGGAACCAAGAGGACTTCGGGTCTCTTTCTCAAAGAGCGCGAGAACATCTCTATATTGCAGAGTACGGCGAATTTCGTCAGAGAGGTGCATGGTCGTCGCTTGAAACTCCTTTATGTTGTTGCAGAATGGAAGGCGCAGGGATGGCTATGTTCCGCTCCTTCAGAAACTTTTCGAGTGTGGGCCAGACTTCCAGTCCGATGCGAACCGTCATGCTCGACTTCGCCCAGTCGCTCGTCGTGAGAAGCGTCGGAGAAACGGAAAACACGAGTATCAGGACGCCCACAAGAACGAGAACCGCCTTGGCCGTTCCGACCGCCATTCCGAGGATCCGGTCAAGCAGCGTCAATGCCGAAAAACGTAGTATCGCCCGCACGATCCTGCACGCGCAGGAGGCGGCGATAACCGAAAAAAGAAACAGAACCACCACGACGACAAGCTGAAGAATGGAAAAAGAAACCGAAGGGAAATACGAAGCGAGGAAATCCGTACCCATCGACTGGTATCTCCACGCAAGAAAGATTCCACCCAGTATTCCCAGAAGGGAAAAGAATTCCCCCGTCAGACCGCGGACGACGCCCCGCACCGCGAAAAAACCGACGAAACAGACGACCGCTCCGTCCAGAAGAACGGAGGGAGTCATACGTCCGCTCCACGCCCCGGGGGCACGCAGAAGCTATAGATTTTCAAACACAAGATCTCACGCACCTGTTCCGCATCCTTCCCCAGCTCGACTGTTCCGCCATGGATGCTTTTGGATTTTCGACATGCAATTCGTCTCGCTGATTCCATGACAGGGTCCATTATACCCGTTTTTTCGCCTCCATCGGCCGCGAAGCAGGCCCAAATGGAAAGAAACGGCGCACGACAGAAGGAGATCCTGCGGAGAAATGCGAAATACATCTACAAGGCATTACAATATACGATACTAAAAACATAATCAATTATATCGGAATGCCAATCGTAAAATATTGAAAAAATCGTTTGTACCCGTCGCAGAGGTAGTTTCGCCCCGGAAGGCCATCCTTCGTGCGCAGGATCCTGTCCTTGGGACAACCGCCGAAGCAGAGACGGACATACGGGCACTCGAAGCACTCCTTTGGCAGCCCGTACGTCTTGTGCATCCCGAACGCGCGATTGCCCTCCATGAGTTCGGCGAGCGGCGTTTCGAGAATGTTGCCGAGCCGGTAGTTCGGATAGGCGTAGCGCTCGCACGAATACACGTCTCCGTTGACCTCGACGGACGCGGCGTGACCGCACAGCGCATCGTGGACGCATAGGCCTCCGCGCGTCCCCCGCATGGCGCCGATCGTGACCTCGAAGATCTGGACGAACTTCTTCCCGACGTCGCGCCGCTTCCAGCAGTCGAAGACATCGCAGAGAAAGGCGCCGTACCCCGCGGCCGTCACGGAAATGGGGGCGGCCGGGTGCAGGAGGTTCGCGCTCCGGATTCCCGGAGGCGTCGCAAAACGCTGCCCGTCCTCGGCTTCGAAAGCCGTGCCTTCGCTTTCGACGACGGGCAGGAATTGCATGAAGTCCGTATATTCCCTGAGAAAGCCGTATACCTCGCGCCCGTAGCCCATATTCGAGGCGTTCACGGTCGTCAGCGTGTTGAAGGGCACGCGGCGCTTTCGTAAAAGCGCGATTCCCGCCATTGTCCGGTCAAACGTTCCGCCGGCAGCGTCTCTCCGGTAGGCGTTGTGGAACTCCTTCGGGCCGTCGACGCTCACGCCGACGAGAAAGGCGTTCTGCACGAAGAACGCGCACCAGTCCTCGTCGAGCAGCGTCGCGTTGGTCTGAATCGTGTTGACGATCTTTCTCCCGGCGCCGTACCGTCGCTCGAGCGCCATCGCTTTCCGGAAGAAATCAAGTCCCGCGAGCGTCGGTTCGCCGCCGTGCCACGCGAATTCGACCGTCGCGTCAAGGCCGTTGATCTCGAGATTCTTCCGGACATACGCTTCGAGGACGTCGTCCGACATCACCGGAAGCACCTGCCGGAGGAGCTTCGGTTTTTCGACGTAGTAGCAATAGGCGCACGCGAGGTTGCACCGTCCGCCCACGACCTTCGCCATCACGGCGAAGGTTCGCGTGTCACCGTTCCGCATCGACGCGTCTATTTCCTGCGGCGGATTCCCGTCGCGAGCGCAAGCAGCAGCGGCAGCACGAAGAACCCCGCGACCGGATGCATCCCCGCGTTGCAGCTTCCCGTTTTGGGGATCTGATGTTCCGCGTTGTACGCGTTGATCACTGTTGACGCTTCGGAACCGTCGTCCGTACCGATCTCCGCGGCGATCAGCGCGTTCAGCCTCGCGTTCATGTCGAGAATCAGCGCCTCGTTCGCAACCGGATCGGCCGCGAGATTGTTCATTTCCTGCGGATCGTTCTCAAGGTCGTAGAGTTCGATGTCGTTTTTGGCCAGAAGTTCTTCCATCGTCGCCGGAGTGTTGAAGTCGAGCGAGAAGTACCGCGCGAACTTGTACCGTTCCGTCATGATCGCCCGCACGAAGCCCCGGATGTCCGTGTTGAAGGAATAGTACACGATATTCCCGGCCGCGTCCGTGTTGGCCTTCGCCATCGTCGTAGAAATCAGCTCGGCGCAGAACAGAGCGGCGTCGCGTACGGACTGCGCCGTCCCGCGCACAAGTTCCATCAGGTCTTTTCCGGGAAGCCCGGCCGTAATGGAAGCCTTTCGCTCCTCGCTGATATTCGCCATGCGGACAAACGTCGTCGCAAGATCGATGTGGCTCGTAACAGACTTCACGGAACGCCTTCCTTCGCACTCGGGGTGGACGATATAGAGCGGAACGTGCGTGTTCTGCTCGTAGAGGAATCCGCCCTTGCCCTTGAGTCCGTGCGCGCTCCCCATATCGCCGTGATCGGCCGTGAACACGATGATCGTTTTGTCGAGCATGCCGAGGTCGATCAGCTTCTGCAGGATAACCATGAGGTTGTTGTCGCTGTCCTGGATGCAATTCCAGTAGTAGTCCTGAAAGCTTTTCCAGCTCGCTTCCGTCGAGATCGGGCCCGTCTGTTTGGCCATGAAGCGCTTGAAAATCGCGAGGGCGTCTGGAAGCCTGTCGTCGCTGACGTCCTGGGCCCACGAAGAAGGAAGAGCGGCTCCGTACGTTTTCTTGTACACCTCCGCGTCAGGCGCCGTGCCGACCGGAATGGGACCGACCCATGTCTCGTCGTCGTTGAAATACATGATGTCGTGCGGGTTGACCAGATTGACGGCGAGGAAAAACGACTTTCCTTCGGCGTTTTTCGCGACGCCGGTCCCTTGCAGCCATTCGACGGCATGACTCACAATCTCGGGATCTTTCTCGTACCCCTCCCACATTTTGCCGATGTAGTCGCCGGAAACGTTCCAGTCGGCGAATCCGTATTCTCCGAGATCGGTCAGCTCATCCTCGACGTCGGAAATCGTGCTCGCGTTGGCCATGTGCCACTTGCCCTTGTATGCGGTGTAATATCCGGCCGAGCGCATCATGTCGCCGATCGTCGTCATGTTCTCGGAAAGCGGTCCCTGCCAGTCGAAGTCCGTGTTGTCGATCATCAGCGTGTCGGTGATATGTTTTCCGGTGTAAATCACCGAACGCGAGGACGTCGACATCGTTGCGCAGTTGTAGTGCTTCTCGAAGGTCGTCCCGAGTTCGGCGAGGAGCCTGCGCGCTTCGTAAGCCGTCCCGCTCGGGAATTCGCCGAAGTACTGCTCCTGGTCCGTGGTGATGAAAACGATGTTGTAGTTGCCGTCCGCGTTCGGCTTCGGGATGATGTCCGGAATCGTTCCCTTTTCTTTCACGGAGGCGGCGTTCCCGCACCCGGAAGCGAACATTGACGCCGCAATCGTCGCCGCAAAAAGCTTTTTCTGCACACACATATTCGAACACGCCCTTTCGTGAAATCAGACGGTCTTTCTTCCGGCAGCCGGGCGGGGCGAATGACACGGATCATTCCGCTCCGTCATCGCCCGGAACGCAGATTGCACGAGCAATCCGATGTATGGTATCCGGATGAAGCTCTTCTGTAAAGCAGGCGAATTCGGAATAGCATGACGGATATTCGGAGGGGATGACACAACGCATCATATTCCGGGTCACGAAAGAGAAGAGGGAAAAAACTTCGCGGTGGGGGGAGGCCTTCGAAGCGCTCCTTTCGCTGGCGCGGTTTACTGTTCGGTTTCCTGCTCCCGCAGAAGCGCTTCGAGACGCTCTCCCGTTCTGTCGGCGTAATACGCCATCTGCAGACAGCAAAGAACGAGCAATAGCTCCTGATCAGGAGCGCCCGGGATGTTTTCCGCCGTGTTCGCGATCAGTCCGCGAACACGCGCCAGGCTCTCCTGATCAAGAGACGTCTGCAATGTATACGTCTTTTTTCCGATAGTGATCGGTACATCCCTCATGGGATGTCGCTCTTACGGTTTCTTTATCTCAGCAGAAGGCGACTGCTGCGGCAGGAGAGCGCCAAGCTTGTCGCAAAGCGACTTGACCTGCGTTTCGAGTTGCGACCTCTCCTTCTGGAAGGACATCTTTTCCCGCTCCAGGGCTTCGGAGACCCGTTCGCGTTCCTTGCTTTCGCGAATCCGTTCCAGATCTTTCTCGGAAAGCTTCGTCCTGAGATCGTTCAGTTCCGCGCGCAAACGATCACGTTCCTGCTGAAGCGATCGGATGTATTCCGTAATTCTGTCGGTTACGTTCTCGATTTGGGAGAGAGAGACCATTCCCGTCACTCCTTTCCGGATGTCTACCGTAGAATATACCCTTTTTCCGAAAGCTTCGCACGGACAATGTTGTTGACTTCGTCCGATTCTTCTTCGGTGAGCGTTCTCTTCGCGTTTCTGTACGAAAGAGAAAACGCGAGGCTCCTCATTCCCTCCGGAATCCCCTTGCCCTGATAGACGTCGAACAGCCGAAGATCCCACAGAAGATCGGCCGCGGAGGTTCGTATCTGTTCCATGACCGAGGAAACCGGAATCGCACACGGAACCAACAGGGAAATATCGCGATAGACGGCGGGATAGGCCGGGATTTCCGTAAATGAAGGACGCCGTTTTTCAATGAGCGGAGCGCATTCGAACTCGAACACATACACCGGCGCTCCGAAATCCATTTCCCGCTCGATCGCGGGCTTGAGCCGCGCAAGATACCCGATCCGTTCTCCGTTCAGGAAGATGTCAGCCGTCTGTCCCGCATGTCCGAAGGTTTCGGTCCCCTGACGGAATTCCACTTCATACCCCCGGCACGACAGAAGGGCGATGACATCTCCCTTGACGGAGAAAAAATCTTCCCGATCCGACTGTCCGTACGGGCTCTTGAAGTCTCTTCCGGGGAAGACGAGACCGGCGCAACGCTCCCGTTCCTCCCGGTTCTCGCCGTCGCCGAGGAAAACCCGTCCCTGTTCGAAGATCCGGACCGGATCTCTCCACCCGGCGGCGAGGCTTTTCGACAACGCGTTCATGAGGCCCGGCAGAAGCGTCGTGCGCATGGCCGACTGGTCGGAACTGATCGGATTGGCCAGCTTCACGGGATTCCCGCGCGCGTCGCCTTTCGGGAAACGAAGCCGCGCTACGGCCTCGGAGGAGACGAAGGCGTACGTCACGACCTCTACGTAGCCCCTTCCGATTGCACACGCGCGAAGATCGAACTGCGTGCGGGTGACTGCGCCGGCGTCTCCGCGTTCATGGAACGTCTGGGGCAGGCGGGACGGCATGTCGTTATAGCCCCGGATCCGCGCCACTTCTTCGACCAGGTCTTCCTCAATGGATATGTCGGCGCGATAGGACGGAATAACGTAGGTGCAGCTCTCGTCATCCGACTCGGATCGACGGATTCCGAGTCGCCCCAGGATTCTGCCCGCTTCCGACAGATCGTTCCAGTGGAGTATCGTCTGCATCTTGCTCTTCGTCAGGGAGACTTTCCTTGGTTCGTGCGTTTTCGAGACGGCCCGGACAACGGTCGGGAATGCATTCCCCGCTTTCCACGACTCAATCAGGGAAAGCGTATAGGAAAGCGTGGGATCCATCAGTTCGGGATCGACGCCGCGGGCGAAGCGGAACGCCGCTTCGCTCCGTATGCCGAGGCGCCGTGATGTCGCGCTGATCCGCTGCGAAACGAAGCCGGCGCTCTCGAGAACGACATTCCTGGTCTTGTCGCTGATTTCGGAATCTCCGCCGCCCATCACTCCGCCGACGCCGATCGGAACGCCGCCGCTCGTTATGAGAAGATCGGAGGGCGACATCGTTCGCATCTTGCCGTCGAGCGTCAGGATCTGTTCTTGATCTTTCGCCGCCCTGACCGTGATCTCCCGGTCGGGCAGCGTGTCGAGATCGAACGCGTGCTGCGGCTGCCCGAAAAGGAGCATGCAGTAGTTCGTCGCGTCGACGATGTTCGATATCGGACGCATTCCGAGAAGCGTCAGCGCGACGCGGAAAACGATGGGCGACGGCGCGATCCGAACATCCCGTATCAGGCCGAGGGAATACCCGGGACATCCGGCGTCTTCGATGAAGACCCCCTTGAAGGGGATCGGCCATTCGCCGCTGTCCGCCCTGCGCTCGATCCTCGGCGAGGTGAAGACTGCGTCGTCGTAAAGGGCGTACAACTCCCTCGCCACGCCGACGTGGCTGAGAAGGTCTCCCCGGTTCGGCGTGATCGAGAGATCCAGTATCACATCGTCGAGCCCGAGATACGAAACGGCGTTGGCGCCCAGGGGCGCATCCGCGGGAAGACGAAGGATTCCGAATTCGAGCCCGATCTCCGGGACGCCGAGTTCTTCCGCCGAAAGCAACATTCCGAAGCTTTCGACGCCGTCGAATTCGCGAACGCCCATTACCGTCCCGTCCGAAATCGTCGCTCCCGGCGCAGCGTACGCCACGACATCGCCGTTCGAGAGGTTCGTCGCGGCCGTCACACACTGCGCGTCCTCCCCCCCGAGATCGAGCTTCGCGACGAAAAGCGACGATTTCGTCGGGTGCGCTTTGATTCCCCGGATCTTGCCGATCCGGACGCCCGAAAGTTTTTCACCGGGCCTCGTCACCGATTCGACTTCGCTCCCGGTTTCGGTCAGCCTTTCGCAGACGTTCCCGATGTCGGATCCGCATTGAACAAGCGTTTTCAGGATATTCCAGGAGACTAACATGAGCGATTCCTCCCTGAGAGGAGATACGGCACATTTCCCTCAAAAAGAACCCTGAGGTCGGTCAGACCGTATTTCAGCATCGCCATACGGTCAAGCCCCATCCCCCACGCGAATCCGGTATAGCGCGTCGGATCGATGCCGCCGGCCCTGAGAACATCCGGGTGCGTCATGCCGAGTCCCGCAACTTCGAGCCATCCGGTTCCCTTGCAGATCCTGCACGAGGGATTTTTCCCGGAGCATTCGATGCACTCGATGTCCAGCTCAAGAGACGGTTCCGTGAATGGGAAATAACTCCCGCGATATCTCGCCGCAAGGGGGCGGTCGAAAAAGGCGTTCATCAAAGCACCGAGACATCCCTTGAGATCGGCGATCGAAACGTCCGTATCGACCATGAGTCCTTCGAGCTGATGAAACATCGGCGAATGCGTCGGATCGCTGTCCCGGCGATAGACCTTCCCGGGAACCACGATCCTGATGGGCGCTCCATGCGCACGCATCGCCCGGACTTCGACGGGGGACGTATGCGTCCGGAGGACCTTGCCGTCCGGAAAATAGAAAGAGTCCTGCATATCCCTCGCCGGATGCGAGGGAGGAATATTCAGCGCTTCAAAATTATAGAAATCGTCTTCGATCTCCGGTCCGAGCGCGACGGAAAAACCCAATCCCGCCATAATTTCGATGATCTCCCGCGCCGTCTCCACAACGGGGTGAAAACCGCCGCCGGTCCTTCCCCTCGAAGGCAGGGTCACATCGATGTGATCCTGACGCTCCAGACGTTCGAGTTCTTTTTCTTCGAGGGAACTCTTGTGTGTCCGGATCTGTTCTTCCAGTTCATCCCGAAGGACATTGACGAATTGCCCCGCGCGCGGACGCTCATCGGGCGGCAAGGCGCCGAGTCCTTTCAGAAGTGAGGTGACTTCGCCCTTCTTTCCAATAAAGCGGACTCTGAGCGAATCGAGATTCTCCAGCGTTTCCGCCGCTGCGATTTCTTCAGAGAACGCCAAACGGATGTCTTGAATGCGCCGTTCAAGATCGGTCATTCACTATCCCCCTCCCTGACGCTTGCATACTGAATGCAAACGACTTTTTCAACCGGTGGCATCAACGGCCGCCCGCGCGAAGCTCCGGGCGACGTGCGTCCCGGTCATAAGACAAAGGTTCCTATCAGGAGCGCTGATAGGAACCTCGCGACAATCGTCCTCCCGATTCCGGGAGAACTGTAATTTTCAGAATCTACTGCCCCGAGGAAGCCCGAACCTTTGCAGCCAGACTCTCGAAGGCCGCCATATCATTGATCGCCAGTTCGGAGAGCATCTTTCTGTTGATTTCGATTCCAGCCTTTTTGAGGCCGTTTACGAAAAAGCTGTATGACATCCCGTTCATACGGGCCGCCGCGTTGATTCGGGTGATCCACAGACGGCGGAAATCCCGCTTCTTCCGCTTCCGGTCGTTGTATGCCCTCGAAAGCGACTTGAGATACTGCTGACGGGCCATACGATAGGTATGCTTCTTCAGACCGAAATATCCCTTGGTGATCGCAAATAGCTTTTTTCTCTTTTTATCGCTTACACTGCCGCCCTTGACGCGGGGCATGGCATGTCACCTCTCTGTCATACGAATGTTTTCGGGAACGTCGAGTATCAGGCATACGGAAGAAGCTTCTTCATTGTGTTTTCAATACCCTTAAATACATATCCCGTCTGACGAAGCTGCCGCCGCCTTCTGGCGCCCTTGGATGTCAAAAGGTGCCCGCGTCCGTTCTTGCGATAGGCCACTTTTCCGGTCCCCGTCAGGGAAAATCGTTTCTTTGTGCCTGAGTGGGTTTTCATTTTGGGCATGTTTGTCTCCTCCTTCCTGAGATATTTCCAAACAAGTAAAAAGCCCGCCACAAAAGCGGCAGGCATATCATGACCTTGCCGTAATCGGAACTACTCGCCCGCCGTCGTTTCGGAAGGCGTTTCCGCCGCGGCTTCCTTCGCGAACGCCGTAGCCGGAGCAACGGGCTTATCGACCTTGGCGCCCTTCGGCTTGGCCTGCGGAATCGGAGTGATCATAATCCGCATATAGCGTCCTTCCATGCGCGGATCGCCCTCGCTCTTCCCGAGCCCGTCGCAGGCGAGCATGACACGGTTCAAGACTTCTCTTCCCTTGTCGAGGAAGGCCATTTCGCGGCCCCGGAAAAAAACGGAAACCTTGACACGATGGCCGTCCTCCAGAAAGCTCTTGATCGCCTTGACCTTGAAATCGTAGTCATGTTCATCGATCTTCGGGCGCATCTTCATTTCCTTGAGCGTCTGAACCTTCTGCTTCTTCCGGGCGTCCTTGTCTTTTTTCTGCATCTGGTACTTGTATTTTCCGTAGTCGAGAATGCGACATACCGGCGGTTTCGCCAGCGGAGCGACTTCGACCAGATCGAGCGTCCGCTGTTCCGCAAGCAGTATCGCTTCTTTCGTCGGAATAACACCCAACTTGACGCCCTTTTCGTCAATCAGAAGAACGTCGGGACAGGTTATTTCCTCATTGATTCTCGGTTCATCGTCGGCCTTTTGCGCGACTATTGTGCCTCACCTCCATATAAAATAGACGGACCGGGGGTCATCCGACCGCCGGCCCGTCAAGCATGCATCCATTCGCCTGGCCTTGACCCGTCCGGCGCAAAAGCCGACAGGTGAGAGGGCGGTCCCTCTACTTTCAGTACGCAAGAGACTATATCATACTTGAATACTCCGCGCAACGACGAATCATTGCGACGTCTCCGGTTCCGCTATAGCTTCCTGATCTCCGGCCTGTACTCGTTGTCCAGAAGTTCCAGGAAGGACTCGAGGGACATGATCCCGAGATCCCCTTTCGTCCGGCATCGAGGCGCCACGCTGCCGCCGGACGCTTCCTTCTCCCCTATGACAACCATGTACGGAACCTTCTGCACTTGCGCATCCCGGATCTTTTTCCCGAGCTTTTCGTCGCGAGCATCGACTTCCGTCCGGATATCGTGTTCGCCAAGCGCTTCCTGAACCTTTTTCGCGTAGGGAATGAAATCAGCCGCGATGGGGAGCAGCTTCACCTGTGTCGGGGCAAGCCAGAAGGGGAACGCTCCGGCGAAGTTCTCGATCAGTATCCCCATGAAACGCTCGAGGCTTCCATAGATGGTCCTGTGGAGCATGACGGGCCGATGTTGCGCGCCGTCCGCACCGATATAGTTCAGATCGAACTTTTCGGGCATCTGGAAGTCAAGCTGGATCGTCCCGCACTGCCACGTCCTGCCGATGCAGTCCTCGAGATGGAAGTCTATCTTCGGCCCATAGAAGGCGCCGTCCCCCGGGTTGATCGTGAACGTCGTCCCGGACTCCTCGAGCGCTTCTTTGAGCGCGTTTTCGGCGATATTCCACTGCTCTTCGGATCCCATCGAATTCTCAGGCCGGGTGGAAAGCTCGACGCGATACGGGAAGCCGAAGACGTCGGTGTAGATGTAGCGACACAGCTTCATGATTCCCTTGATTTCTTCCTTCACGACCTCCGGCGTGCAGTACAGATGCGCGTCATCCTGCGTGAAGCAGCGAACCCGCATCAGTCCGTGAAGCACGCCCGAACGCTCGTGACGGTGGACGATGCCGAGTTCCGCCATGCGCAGGGGAAGGTCGCGATAGCTCCGGATCTGCGTCTTGTAGATCAATATTCCGCCGGGACAGTTCATGGGTTTCACGGCGAACGGACGCTCGTCGATTTCGGTGAAATACATATTGTCGCGATAGTGATCCCAGTGCCCGGACTGGATCCAGAGGCTCCGGTCGAGAATGAGCGGCGTCCGTATTTCCGAATAGCCGTTCTTCAGATGCATTTTCCGCCAGAATTCCATGATCGAGTTCATAATGACCATGCCGCGCGGATGGAAGAACGGGAATCCCGGCCCTTCGCTCTGGAGGCTGAACAGATCGAGTTCCACGCCGAGCTTCCTGTGGTCCCGGCTCCGGGCTTCTTCGAGCCGTTTCAAATGGGCTTCCAGATCTTTTTTGCCGGCGAACGCGGTTCCGTACACGCGGGTAAGCATGGGGTTCTTCTCGCTTCCCCTCCAGTACGCGCCGGCGACGGAGAGAAGCTTGAAAAACGGAAGATATGAGGTGTCCGGGACGTGCGGTCCGCGGCAAAGATCCACGTACTTCCCCTGCCGGTACAGCGATACCGTCGGCTCCTCAAGGTCCGAGATGAGTTCCACCTTGTACGGGTCGTTTCTGCCCTTGAAGAGTTCGATCGCGCCCGCCCTCGACATTTCGACGCGGTCGATCGGCAGGCGCTCCTTCACGATCCGCTTCATCTCTTCCTCGATCGCGGGGAAGCTCTCCTCGGATATCGGCGACGGGAGCCCCATGTCGTAATAGAAGCCGTCCTTGATGCTCGGTCCGACGCCGAAGCTCGTCCCGGGATAGAGGTTCTCGACGGCCTGCGCCATCAGATGCGCGGTCGAGTGCCGAATAATATCGAGTCCCTCTTCCGAATCGGCGAAGATCGGCTCCAAAACGCCTTCGCAGACGACGACGCTCTCAAGATCGATCGCCTTTCCGTCCAGCTTCGCCGCAACCGGGCGTCCGGACGCTCCCAGCGCCCGCAACAGTTCTCCGGCTTTCTTTCCCGCCTCGACGGCCTGTCCTTCCGCATTTCGTACCAGCACCATGTGCAATGCCTCCCCAAGAATAAAATACGGCCCACATCGCTCCATGGAGACGACGTGGGCCGTATCGCGGTTCCACTCCATTTCCGGTTTCTGCACCGGCACTTGCTCCGCTGTAAGGGGCGGACCCCGACGCCTTGGCGGGCATGCCGTTTCGGCGTCAGCTCCGGGGTGGTCTTCCGGCGGGATTCCGCAGAAGGTCTTTCAGCCTGTGGACCTTCTTCTCTGTCCGTTCAACGCCGCCGTACTCTCCCCATCATCGCCGAAATCCATTTATTGCGGGATATTATCATCCGGCGCAGCTATTCTGTCAACGTTTCTATTTCACTCCGGAACTTCCGAACCCGCCTTCACCGCGCTGCGTTTCCGAAACGGCAGTTTCTTCGATCCAGGACACGCGTTCGGTGCGCGCCAGAATCATCTGGGCGATCCGGTCCCCCCGCGTAATCGTGAAGGGCTCCAGTCCGAAATTGACGAGGATGACGCGGATTTCGCCGCGATAATCGCTGTCAATGGTTCCGGGCGCGTTCAGAACAGTGACCCCATGACGCAGGGCAAGCCCGCTCCTGGGGCGAACCTGAAATTCGTAGCCTTCTGGTATTTCGACCACAAGTCCCGTCCCGACGGCGATACGCTCCCCCGGCAGGAGAACGCAATCCGCCGTCGAACGCAGATCCATGCCGGAAGAGAAGGGAGTTTCGTACGCGGGAAGAGGGATATCCGCCGCGCTCCCTGCCCGGACGATCCTTATGGAGACGTCGCTCATCGCTGCCGATCTCTTCCGCCGTCTCCGGAAGGACGTCTTCTGGGACCATCCGACCCGGGACGACGATCTCCGCCCCGGCGCTCTCCACCGCCGCCGGTCCGTTCTCCCGGAGCGGGCGACGGGATCTTCACAATTTCCTCCTCCCGCGCCTTTTCGGCGTCGAACGCCTCGCCGAATCCGGCTTCGCGAACTTTCGGCTCAAGATCGAAGAGCCGTTTTCGGGTCAGGTTGACGCGTCCCATATCGTCGATTTCCTTGACCATTATCAGAACGCGGTCTCCGACCTTGAAAACATCGTCCGGTTTGGGGATGCGGTGCGTGCTGACTTCGCTGACGTGCAGAAGTCCTTCCTTGCCGGCGATGCATTCAACGAACGCGCCGAACGCCAGCATCCGCGTGACGGTTCCGTAGTAGATCTCTCCGGCTTCCAGATCCTTCGTAAGTCCCCGGATGATCGAAGCAGCCTCGTCCACCTTGTCCTGGTTCGGTCCGCAGATATAGACCTCTCCGGTGTCCTCGACGTTGATCTTGACGCCGGTCTTCTGCGTGATGCCACGGATGACCTTTCCGCCGGGGCCGATGACGTCGCGTATTTTTTCCGGATCGATCATCGTCGTGAAAATTCTCGGAGCGTTTGCGGATAAAGGAGCCGGCGACGAAATGGTCTTTTCCATCTCGTCGAGGATGTGCATCCGGGCCTCTTTCGCCTGCGAGAGCGCCTGCTCCAGTATGGAGCGCGTGATGCCGCCCGCCTTGTTGTCCATCTGAAGGGCCGTCACGCCCATACGGGTTCCCGCGACCTTGAAGTCCATATCCCCGTAATGATCTTCGAGCCCCTGGATGTCCGTAAGGATCTGAACCTTGTCGTTTTCCTTGATGAGGCCCATGGCGATGCCGGCGACATGCCGTTTGATCGGCACTCCGGCGCTCATCAGAGAGAGGCTGCCGGAGCAGATGGACGCCTGCGAGCTGGAGCCGTTGGACTCGAGAATGTCCGAAACGACGCGCATCACGTAGGGGAACTCGTTTTCGTCCGGAATCACCTGCCGGAGCGCTCTTTCGGCAAGGGCGCCGTGTCCGATTTCGCGGCGTCCGGGCCCCCGCATCGGGCGGACTTCGCCGACGGAGAACGGGGGGAAGTTGTAATGAAGGATAAAGCGCTTGGCGGGTTCGTCGGCCTTGAGGCCGTCGAGGATCTGGTCGTCCATGCCGATCATGCCGAGCGTGGTGACGCCGAGCGACTGCGTCTCGCCGCGGGTGAACAGCGCGGAGCCGTGAACCCGCGGAAGCACGCCCACCTCGCACGCGATCGGGCGAACCTCGTTCATGGCCCTCCCGTCGGCGCGAACGCCTTCGTCAACGATAACCGACCGCATGGACGATTTCACCATGGATTCCATCATTGCGGCGACATATTCGCCGCAATCGTCGAACCGGTCGTGGAAATACTCCAGCGCACGCGTCTTCGCGTCGCGGAGAGCGTCATTCCGGGGCTTCTTCTCGTGAATCTTGACCGCTGTGCGGATATCCCCGCCGAGTTCCCGATGCATCCATTCATCTATTTCGGGGATACGTTCCGGCCGCGGCAAGACCATCTTCTCCCGACCGATTTCCTCGCGCATGCGAAGCTGGAGATCGACGATCTTCCTGATTTCGCCGTGCGCGATCTCGAGCGCATCGATCAGCGTCTCCTCGGAAAGCTCTCTGGAGCCAGACTCAACCATCGTGATCCCGTCGGCATGCCCGGCCACGAGAAGATCAAGGTCCGAGCTTTCCATCTGTTGTTCCGTCGGATTCACCAGAAGATTTCCGTCGACGCGCCCCATACGGACGGCGCCGACGGGTCCGGACCAGGGGATGTCGGAAATCGTGAGAGCCGCCGATGCGGCGTTGATCGCGAGGACATTCGGGAGATGGACCTGATCGACAGCCAGCACCGTCGTGACGACATGAACATCGTGTCGCATCTCATCTTCGAAAAGGGATCGAATCGAACGGTCCACGACGCGGGAACTCAGAACAGCGGTTTCCGACGGACGCCCTTCTCTTTTAATAAAACCTCCGGGGATCTTTCCCGCAGAGTAAAATCGTTCTTCAAAATCGACGAGCAACGGGAAAAAGTCTATCCCCTTCCGCGCCGTATCCGCAATGCATGCAGTCGTCAATACGATCGTTTCTCCGTACTGAGCCCGAACCGCACCGTTCGCCTGCTTCGCAATCTTGCCTGTTTCGAAAACGAGCGTTTCCGCCCCGACTTCCAGTGAATACCGTTTTTGCATGTTTCAGCCTCCTCCATATTCCATTCATCCGATTTTTTCACATTGTAAGGATACCACAGGACGAAAAAAAAGTGCGAGGGCGCGAGCCCCCGCACACAAATCCCGTATCGGTCAGTGTCTCAATTCAAGCCGTTCGATCAGCCTCTTGTAGCGGTTGAAGTCTTTGTCCTTCAGGTACCGGAGAAGCTTCCGTCTCGTTCCGACCATTTTCAAAAGACCCCGTTGCGAATGGAAGTCCTTTTTATGCTGCTTCAGGTGCTCGGTCAAATCACGAATGCGCTTCGTCAGCATGGCGACCTGGACTTCGGGAGATCCCGTATCGGAACCGTGTGTCTGGTATTCCTGAATGATGGACTGTTTCACGTCTTTCAAAAGCATCATACTCACCTCATCGGCAAAATCCCGAAAACCCAGAGCGCTCATTCGGGCGCTCCGAGTAATGGGTCGATGAAATACTAGCATCCGGCGCCCGGTTTTGCAAACCCGTCTCGGACAATTGTCGCCGGACAGCGCGCCGCAACCATATTTTTTCCGTTTCCTCATTGAGCACATCGGAAAAGCAGTATACGCTCGCTGGAATCTAATTTTGCACTCGACACAGCTTTTTGAATGTGCTTTAATGATCGCGCGATCTATGAATCATTGTGCTCTTTTCAGAGGAGGATTTCCGATGTCGCTTCTTATTGTCGAGGACAACAAGGATCTTGTCCAGGTGCTCGCGGAGGGGTTTGCGGAGAACGGTTTCTCCGTCGAAAGCGCGTTCTCCGGAGAAGAGGGTCTGGAAAAATCCCGCGAAACGGAGATCGAGTGCGTCATTCTCGATCTCATGCTTCCGGAAATGAACGGTCTCGAGATGCTGCGAAAGCTGCGCGAAGAGGGGAACGCCACCCCCGTCATCATCCTCACGGCGCTCGACAGCGTGGAAGACAAGGTTGAAGGACTGAACAGCGGCGCCGACGATTATCTCGTAAAACCTTTCGATTTCAGAGAGCTTCTCGCCCGCGTCCGGACGCTTGTCCGCAGAAGTTCGGACCAGCAGCGTCCCATCCTGAAGTGCGGCGGGCTCGTTCTCGACCCGGTGGCGCGCGAATGTCGCGTTGACAACGTCGCCGTCCCGCTCAGACGAAGGGAATTCGACATTCTTGAGTTGTTGATGCGATACGAAAATCAGGTCTTTTCGCGGGAGCGCATCATCACGCATGTCTGGCAGAAAGAATACGACGGGACAAGCAACGTCGTCGACGTTCACGTCAAGTACCTTCGGGACAAACTCCGGAAAGTCGGATACGATGCACTGATCGTAACCGTCCGGGGCGTGGGTTACAAAGTCAACTGTCCCGCCTATAACTGAGCGACGTCAATGAGGTTCGGGATGGGGGCCAATCCTCCCGGCCGCGATGGAAAAACGGCCGGCTTCGGATGTTTCCCGGCCGTATCTGTTTTTGTTTCCATCGGCGTCGTTGTTTCCGTTCTTACGGCCGCTTTTTTTCGGCGTTCCTCGCCGATCCTTGCGGTCTTTTTTTGTTGTCTGTCATTGGCGATATTTCTGTCTTTCCTTTCGTACCTCGCCGGAAGAAGAATCGTCCTTCGTTCACTCGACAAACTGACGGAAATGATGCAACCATCCGCCACGGGCGTATTTTCGTTTCGCGAGAACGATTTCGCTTCTGACCTCCTCCCCTTCGCGAAAGGTCTTTCCGCTCTGGTAGCCCGCTTTCAAACACACGAAACACAACTCAAACAACTCTCCGCCGACACCAGTCACGAGTTGCGCACTCCGCTCGCCGTCATCAGGGGAAAGGTGGAGATTATGCTCTCCCGCGAACGGGAGCCGGCGTATTATTCGGCCCGGCTGGAGGAAATTCTGTTTCACCTGGAATCCATGCAACAGATCATCGACTCGATACTGGAATTGTCCCGCCTCTCTTTCATCGGATCCTCCGAATGGAAGGAACAGGTGGATCTCCTGCTGGCGGCCGACGAGGCGTGCCAGTTCGTCACCTACCTCGTATCGACGATTCGCAAGCAGACGCTCGTGCGTTCGCTCGATTTCGCCCCGACGTTCGGAAACCACCCGCTGTTGATCCGGATGATCGTCAATCTCGTGGAGAACGCGAGCAAGTTCACCCCCGAAGGCGGAGAAATCGGCGTTGCGTCGGGACACGATCTCGACGAAGAAGTTGCATTCATTCGCGTTTGGGATACGGGGAAGGGAATGGACGACTTCGCCATCCAACGGTGCCGCGATCTGTTCTGGAGGGCGGATGAATCGAGATCCTCCTCCGGATACGGCCTCGGCCTGTCGCTTGTCCAGAGAGTCGTCGAAATTCACGGAGGCTCTATGGACATTAGCTCCGCTCTCGGCAAGGGGAGTACTTTCACGGTCTCGCTCCCCCTGGACGTCGTTTCGCTTTCCGATTACGACGCGTAGTCGGCGCGCGAAAAAAGGCCCGGCGGATATATCGCCGGGCCTTTTCGTCTTTCATGAGGGGAATCGAAATTTCCCGATGTTTATTTTTCCGGTTTGAGCGAAATGAAGAACGTCCTTCCATCCCGAAGAAGCAGAAGAACCACGGAGTTCTTTTTCGCGGAAGCGCCTTCGATGCGCGCCGGATCCGAAACTTTCACTCCGTTGACCTCCAGGATGACGTCCCCTTCACGGATCCCTGCGCGGGACGCCGCGGAGTTCTGTTCGACGGACGTCACCACGATGCCTTCACGGCTCTTGATATTGTAGGTCTTCCGAAGCTCCTGCGTAATGCTGCTGCCCTCGATGCCGATGTTCTTCAGCGTTTCAGATCCGGTGCTCGCGTCTTCTTCCCCGCCGCTTCCGGTGACTTCAGAAAGCGTTGCGGAAAGAGTCATTTGCTTTCCCTGTCTGATAACGGAGAGACTGATCGTCTCGCCGGAGTTGAATCCCCGGATTTTGGTCACAAGTTCCTGCGATCCTTCAATCTTGTCTTTATTGACGGCGATGATGACGTCCCCGCGCCGCAGTCCGGCCTTTTCCGCAGGAGAATCGGGCATGACGTCGCTCACGATCGCTCCCTTTTCTTCGGATACGCCGTAGGCCTGGGCGAACTCCTTCGTCAGCGGCTGGATGTACACGCCGAGCCATCCGCGACGGACCTTTCCGTACTGCACGAGATCGTTCATGATCTGCTTCGCCATATTCACCGGGACGGCGAAGCCGATGCCCTGCGCGAAGGGAACAATGGCCGTATTGATTCCGACAACCTTGCCGTTCAGATCAATAAGAGGTCCGCCGCTGTTGCCCGGGTTGATCGCCGCATCGGTCTGGAGGAAGCCGTCAAAATTGACGTTTTCCGCATGGATGCTCCTGTTCTTCGCGGAAATGACGCCGACGGTCACGGTATGTTCCAGACCGTACGGGTTGCCTATCGCCACGACCCACTCACCGACTTCGGATTTGTCCGAGTCGCCCATCTCGAGAACCGGCAGATTCGTTCCCTCGACCTTGATGATGGCGAGGTCGAACGTAGGATCGCGCCCCAGTATTTTCGCTTCGAGGTTCCGACCGTCGGACATCGTCACCGTAATTTTGTCGGCGCCCTCGACGACATGGTTGTTGGTCAGGATTTTGCCGTCCGCCGAAACGATGAACCCCGATCCCCGGCCCTTCATCGGGACCGTTCTGGAGTACCGCTTGAATTCCTCACCGAAAAAGCGGCGAAAAATCGGATCGTCGGGGAAGGGCGAGTACGAACGCGTCACCATGGCCTCGACATCGATATTCACGACGGCCGGAGAGGACTCCCGCGCGATCTTCGCGACCGGATTCCCGGCGAACGGTTCCTGCGCCGACGCAGTCCCGGCAAGAGCGAAAACCCCAAGCGCGACAACAGCGATAAGGAACGAGCGATTTCTTCGTATTGCATTCATAGATATCACCTCCGTGAGAAGTGACCCTATTCTATCCCGCGGTCGAAAAGCGACATCGTATGTTTCACCGAGCGGGCTATCAGCAGAAGGTCGGTATTCGTCAAAAAAAGACGAACCCGGCGCCTCCAGCTCAGGAGTCGCCCCAGCTCTTCGTCTTCTTCGAAGCCGCAGGCCAGACGACGACTTTCCGTGCGGGCGCTTCTCCGACCGAACGGGTCTCGACGGACGCATCGTCCTTGAGCGCTATATGGATGATGCGCCGCTCCCAGCTCGTCATCGGCTCCAGGTAGGTCGGTTTCCCGCGACGAACAGCTTTCCTGGCCGCCGACTGCGCCAGCCTCTGAAGGCTCTGTTCGCGCCGTACGCGGTATCCGTCGCTGTCCAGCCGGATGCGCGGGCTTTCCTCGTCGTTCCGCTCCGTCAGGTTCACGATGTATTCGAGCGCTTTCATGGTCTCGCCGTACTTTCCGATAATAACACCCGCATCGGCGCCGCTCAGATTGATGCGTTCCTCAGGCGTGACGCTCACATCGATATCGAGCTGCATTCGGGACAGGATTTCCGAAATGCTTCGTCTCCCCCGAAGGATGACGAGAGGCGCCCCCGGACGAACCTCCACCCGCAGCTTCCGGCCGAGCAGGCCGAAAAAGCTCTTTTCCTCTTCGAGAACCTTGACTACAACGTCTTCCGGAGAAACGGACCAGGAGGCTGCCGCCTGTTTTGCGGCATCGTTCACCGAACCGACCTCGAGAATGAGAATTTCCTGATCGTTCATGGAATCCTCCCTCCCTTCACACAAATATCGCGTGTCGCGATCCTATACGGGCTTATCCTTGAAGAGCACCGGTTTTTCCTGCATTTCGCGGGCGGTCTGACGTGTGACCCGGACCTGATGAACGACGCCCATGACCGAAGAAACGCCCCAATACAGGAGAACGCCGCCGGGAAGAGAAACACAAATGAACGTCAGGAAAAGCGGCATAAACCAGTTCATCATGGCCATCTGCGGATTTCCGGAAGCGCTCAGCTGCTGTTGGTACCACGTCACCACGCCGATGCCGATCAGGAGAAGCAGATTGGGAAGGTAGACAGACACCTGAGCGAGACCGGCGGGGTTCGCCGCTATCCCGTTCAGGACCGCCATGACGCCGATTTCGGCGGTCGGCCCCTGAAGGCCGAGAACCTTGCCCAGCGTGGAAAGCACCGTGCCGTCAAGACTGATTCCCAGAAAGGAAACACCCGTAAAATCGTACGACGTCAGCACCCGGAACAAAAGGATGAAGACCGGAAGCTGCACGAGCAGGGGAACGCACCCGGCCGCCGGATTCACCTTGTTTTCCTTGTACAGGGCCATGACTTCGCGGTTCAGCGTCTGCTTGTCGTCCTTGTACTTTTCCTGCAGCACCTTGAGGCGCGGCTGAAGCTTCTGCATCTTCTGCATGCTGACCATCTGCTTTTGCGTCAACGGATGCAGCAACGCCCGAACTATCAGCGTCAGCAGAATAATCGCGATGCCCCACGACCCCGTAAGGGAGTGAAGCATCTCCATCGTTTTCATCATGAGATCTCCGGCGCCGGCCCAGAGAGCACCCATATCACTCACCATCCTCGCTCTTCTCTTGAATTTCGGGAACAGGATCATACCCGCCGGGATGCCAGGGACCGCACTTGGCGATTCGCCGCACCCCAAGCCATATTCCTTTGAAACAACCGAAACGCTCTATCGCCTCGAGGGTGTATTGGGAACAGGACGGAAAGAACCTGCAATTATGCCCCAGCATTGGGGACACCCATCGTTGATATCCGCGAATCAAAACGGCGAAAAACCATGCTGCGGACGTCACGAAACCGACGTATCCTCCGTTTCGAATTCCGGAGGATACCCCGGGATGGCGGGATCGATGCACCCCGCTCTGTCCAGAACAACCTTCAGGTCATCGAAGATTTCACGTGCGTTCGCCGTCAGTCCCGAGGAGCGCAGAGACGCCGCGAACAGGAATCCGGGGCGAATCCACGGCAGGAGACGTCGAAAGGCTTCGCGCAAAATCCTGCGCCCACGGCTCCGCACAACCGCATTCCCCTGCCGTCGTCCAACGGCGAATCCGATTTTCGTTCCGGACGACGGCTCATGCAGAAACAACAACCGCACCAGCTCGCCGCGAATGCGTATGCCGGTGCGGAAGACACGGTCAAACTCCCATGTTTTTTTCAGTCTTGCCGATCGGGGAAAACAACGCGACAAAGGGCCTACACCGTGAGCCGTTTTCTACCCTTTGCCCTCCTCCTTCGAAGGACATTCCTTCCCCCCGTCGAGCTGGAACGGGCGAGGAATCCCATCTTCCGCTTCCTCGGTCTGTTATGCGGCTGAAAAGTCTGTTTCACGAGCACACCTCCCGGATGTGAAAAAAGGACACAAAAGAAGCTGGCCCTCTGGGTCAGCAGGAATACTATATCACAGGGATCCTGACGCGGCAACGTTCTTCGCGGAATTGCGAACGCGCAGTCTCCTACACGGAACGCGCGGCAATGACGACAGAATGCCCCAGTCCGGCCTGTCCAGAAGACGCCGGTCCAGAATGACGACACGCCCCCTGTCCGACGCCGTGCGAATGAGACGCCCGACGGCCTGACGCAGGAGCAGCGTCGCCATGGGCAACGTGAACGACATGAAGGATCTTCCCGATTCGAGATCGTTTCGGGCCTGAACGACAGGATCGGAGGGATGCGGGAAGGGAATCCGGTCGATGATCACCTGCGTCAGGCTTTCGCCTGGAACGTCGATCCCCTCTCTGAAGGAAACGCTTCCGATCAGTACGGATGTTTCCAGATCGCGGAACCTTTCGAGAAGTTCCTTCCTCGACAATGTCCCCTGCACGAGCACCTCGTACTCCCGCGGTTTCGACGTCATGCGCGCGGCCACAGCGCCAAGCAGTCTGTAGGAACTGACCAGAACGAGCGTGCGGCCTCCGTTCTCCTGACACAGATGCTCGATGATCCGGCTTGTCGCCGCGTCGTAGCCGCTGTCCCGGACCTCGAATCCGGAATCCACGATCACAAGCTCCATCTGTTTCGGCAGATCGAAAGGGCTGCCGACACGCAGAATTTTCGTAGGCTCTATCCCGGTCTCCCGACTCCAGAATGACGGGCGATCTCCGTGAAAGAGCGTCGCCGAAACGCAGACGACCGCATCGGGTTCGCTTCGGCCGATCGCCTCCGAGACGAGCTTGTCGCAGCGGATCGGCGCGCTTCCGCAGCCGCGTCCCTCCCTCCAGAACGTCCACTCGGGATACCGTTCCAGCGAGAGACACCACGAAAGCGACTCCCGGATCTCGCGCACTTCGTCGAACCAGACGGACGCGCTTGCGGCGTTCTGCACCTCGGGCGACGCCTCGAACGCTCCGTTGCGATAGTCCTCGTCGATTCGCCGCAGCCGCGAGCAGATCGAGTCAAGGCGTCCGGCAAGCAGTTTTCCCCGGGAACTCCAGTCGGCGTTGTTCCTCGGGAGACACTCTCCGTCCGGGCACAGAAGCTCCGTCCTGTCGCCGAACGCGCGCGCCTCGTTCCGGGCTTCTTCGATGTCGCTCTGCAATCCGTCGGCGTCGACGCCGTTTCCGCGGAGAAACTGCGTCAGCGATCCCGGCTTCCCGCGAAGCACCCGTAACAGATCCTCCGGCGAAAACATGACCGTCGCCACCGATCGCGCCGAATCCGCCATCCGGTGCGCCTCGTCGCACAGTAAAATATCAAAAGGGATCGGGAAGGGTTTTCCCGCCTCGAGAATATACGAGAAGAACAGATGATAGTTCGCGACCACGACCTGCCATTCCTGCGCCCTGCGAAGCTGCGCAAGGACGAAACAACGGTCGCGATGGGGGCATGCGGAACCGATGCATCCCCGGCTCGAGGACGCGATCACCGGAAGAACAGGGCTCCGCTGGTCCAGAGACAGTTCGGCGAGATCGCCCGTTTCGGTCCTCCCAACCCAGTCGAGAACCATTCGTGACGTATCGCCCTCGTCGCCGAAGGAGAGAAATCCGTTTTCCTCAAGTTCCAGGCAACGGCGGATGCAGGCGTAATTTCCCCGTCCCTTGAGAAGTCCGTGCGAAACGGGACGTCCGAGTATCGCTTCCATGGAGGGGATGTCCTTGGCGACAAGCTGTTCCTGAAGCGGAATGCCGCCCGTCAGCACGAGAATCCTTCCATCGTTCGGAATGCAGTGCAACAGAGCCGGAAGCAGCAACGCAAAGGTCTTTCCCACGCCGGGCGGCGCCTCCGCCGCCAGAATCTCTCCCCCCTCGCGTTCGACCGTTTCCCAAACCGCATTCGCCAGTTCGAGTTGTTCCTTTCTGTTCTCATATCCCGGAAAGCGTGAAGCAATCACGCCGCCGGGACCGAAAACCCCGTCCATATCCATAAATGCATTCACCAATAGCCTTTCTGCACAATCCCCGGCGGCTTCTCTTGCGAATGGAACTCCGGGCATGCTAGAATGTTATGCGTTTTGCAGGGAGGAGGTGACGTTCGTGCCGAACAAAAAGTCAGCGGAAAAGCGGATGCGCCAGAGCGAAAAGAACAGGCTCTACAATCGCTACTGGACGACAAGATGCAAAACCGCCGTCAAAAAGGTCCTTGAAGCAGTCGAAAGCAAAGACACCGAACTCGCTGCAAAGCGGTTCGATGTTGCGCAGGGAGTGATCGACAAGGCTGTCGTCAAAGGGGTTATGCACCACAACACCGGAGACCGCAGAAAGGCGATGCTCTCCAACCGGGTCAAGCAGCTTTCCGCACAACCCGCCGCGCAGGAATAACGTTTTTTCGAATTTCCTCACGAAAGAAAAAGGCGAAGAGCCGACGTGTGAGCTTGTGTTCACGCCTCGGCTCTTTTCTTGTTCCCATATCCGCGGAGGACGTGAAGCACCGCCGACTCGAAGCCGGCGACGCCCGTCCCTTTCCCCGTCTTCTCTCCGTACGAGGTCGCGATCAGGGAGTGCGAAAGAAAGAGCAGCTCGGCTTTCGAATAGCGCTTCGCACACTCCGCGGCCATCTTCGACTGATACGGTTTCGCTCCGAGAGCCGCGGAAAGGTCTTTGTCCGGCGAACGCTGAAAAAGCATCATATACAGGGCCAGCCGCACGCGGTTATGAAGCGCCGTAAGCGCCGGCAAAAAGCTGTCCTCCCTGCGAATCGCCGGAAACGATGCGAGAACATCCTTCCATTCCGCCCGGCAGAACGCATCCACGAAACGCAGCATGTCGCTTTTCCCTTCGTCGAAGGAAAACTTCCGCACGAGTTCGGCGGTTATTTTTCTGTCTCCGGAGTACGAGCCGATCTTGTTCACCTCGGCGAGAAGCTCTTCCGGATCCTCCATAAATTCGACCAACAGATGCGCGGCGTCCTCGTCGAGCCTGATATCGGAGTCCTTCGCCTTCGAACGAAGCCAGGAAACCTTCGCATCGAACCAGAAGGGTGGGGCATCCTCTGAGATGCAGCGGACGCGATCCGCAATCTCTTTCGGGAAAACCCCCTTCCCGATCTTCTCGAAAACCAACAAGAGGACGCTCATTTCATCGTCGCCGCCGACATTGCGGAAATTCTGCGGCGGCAACGGGCCAAGCTCGACCGCCTCTTCGACGACGACGTACTCCTTTTCGGCGAAGAGACCTTCAGAACCGGACAGGGCGAACAGCTCGCCCCACGTCCCGCCCTGAATTATGCGCCCGAGGCGGAATCCGGACGCCTCAAGCGCTTCCTTCTGTTCCTTCAGAAGCCGCCGCTGGGTCGCCCCGGCGGCGGCGATCGCTATCAGGCGCGGCACGTCTCCTTCACCACGATGTTCACGAGACGATCCGGCACGGCCACGATGCGGACGATCGTATTCCCTTCAAGCCGTTTCCTGACGGAATCCATGTCCAAAACAATCTTTTCGAGGTCTTCCTTCGATACGCCGGCCCGGATGTCGATCCGTTCGCGGATCTTGCCGTTTATCTGAACAACCACGGTGACCTGGTCGGCGGAGATCGATGCAGGATCCATCTCGGGCCACGGCGTTGCGGCGATGGTCTGTTCGCCGCCCATCATCTCCCACAACTCTTCCGTAACATGCGGACAGAACGGATTCAGGCACTGAAGCAGGATGGAAACGGCCTCACGGAAGAGGCGACGGTCGATCTCCGTTTCCTTCGGCGCCGCGACGATCGCGTTCAGAAGCTCCATCAGACGCGCCACAGCCGTATTGAACTGCCGTTCCACATCGATATCCCTCGTGACGCTCTGAATCGTCGTATGGATCTTCCGCTTGAAGTCGCGCCGCGCCTGATCGGAAAGGACATCCATCCCGACAGGGTTGTCAGGCGTTTCCCTGAGAATATCCGCCGATTCGCTCACGACGCGATACACGCGGTTCAGGAAACGATGCGTCCCTTCCACGCCCTGGTCCGACCAATCGAGATCGTTCTCGGGCGGCGCGGCGAAAAGTATGAACAGACGCGCCGTATCGGCACCGAACTTGTCGATGATTTCGTCCGGATCCACGACGTTTCCGAGCGATTTGGACATCTTCGCGCCGTCCTTGATGACCATTCCCTGCGTGAGAAGGTTCTTGAACGGTTCGCGCTCGGGACAAAGCCCCATATCCGCGAAGAACTTCGTGAAAAACCTGGCGTAGATGAGATGCAGACAGGCATGCTCGATCCCGCCGATATACTGGTCGACGTTCATCCAGTACTTCACGTCGTCGACATTGAACACCTCGTTGTCGTCCAGGGGGGAGCAATAGCGCAGGAAATACCACGACGAGCAGATGAACGTATCCATTGTATCCGCTTCCCGCCGCGCGGGACCGCCGCATTTCGGACACGTCGCCCGAAGCCATGCCTCGTCTTCGGCGAGCGGAGACTTTCCGTTCTCCTTGATCTTGACCTCCATCGGAAGCAGGACCGGCAGATCTTCTTCCGGAACCGGAACGATTCCGCAGTGTTCACAATAGACGACCGGAATGGGCGCGCCCCAGTACCGCTGGCGGGAGATGAGCCAGTCGCGCAGGCGGAAGTTGACTTCCTTCTTACAATAGCCCTTCGATTCCCCCCACTCGATCATCTTCGTGATGGCTTCCTGCGTCGGAAGACCGTCGAACTCGCCCGAATTGCACGAGACGCCGTCTTCCTCGAAGGCGGCGTCCATCGTCGCGCCGTCGAGTTCACTGCCCTCGGGGCGAATGACGACATCGACGGGAATGCCGTACTTGCGGGCGAAATCGAAGTCACGCTGATCGTGCGCCGGAACGCCCATGATCGCTCCCGTGCCGTAATCCATGAGGATGTAGTTTGCGATCCATATCGGAACCCTGCGGCCGTTCACTGGGTTGACGCCGAAGACCCCGGTGTCGATTCCGAGCTTCTCTCCGCCGACGGCCGTTCGCTCGATCTCGTTCTGTTGCTTGCACCGCTGCACGAACGCGTCGATCTCGGCGCGCTTCGGCGAACGCTCCATGATGTCGGTCACCATCGGGTGTTCCGCCGAAAGCGCGATGAACGTCACTCCGTAGATCGTGTCGAAGCGCGTGGTGAAGGTCTCAAGCTTCCGTCCGACTTCGGGGACGTCGAACGTAAGGCGCGCGCCCTCCGATCGTCCGATCCAGTTCCGCTGCATCAGAAGCACCCTCTCGGGCCAGCCGCCCTTGAGGTCGTCCAGGCAGTCGACAAGTTCCTGCGCGTAGTCCGTAATTCGCAGGAACCACTGTTCGAGGTTCTTCTTCACGACCGGCGTTCCGCAGCGCCAGCAGACGCCGTTGTTGATCACCTGTTCGTTCGCGAGCACCGTATTGCAGCTCTCGCACCAGTTCACGGGGGCGTGCTTGCGATACGCGAGTCCCTTCTTGAACATCTGCAGGAAGATCCACTGCGTCCACCGGTAATACCTCGGATGACACGTTTCCACCCTGCGACGCCAGTCGTAACTGCACCCCATATGCTTGAGCTGTTCGGTCATGTGCTCGATGTTCTTCCACGTCCACGCATGGGGATGGCTGTTGTACTTGATGGCCGCGTTCTCGGCGGGCAGTCCGAAGGCATCGAATCCCATGGGATGCAGGACGTTGAACCCCCTCTTCCAGAGGAACCGGGTCATCATGTCGCCGATGGAGTAGTTTCTGAGGTGACCCATGTGAAGCGCCCCGCTCGGATACGGAAACATCTCGAGGCAGTAGAACTTCTTCCTGGAGGGATCCGTCTCTACGTTGAAGGTCCTGTTCTCGTCCCAGTAGTGCTGCCATTTCGCCTCTATCGTCCGGAAATCGTATGCCATGTGGCGCCCTCCTTGAGCTTTGTCTGAAACAGCGTATTGTTTTCGGTCAGTATTGGGACATTATAGTCCGGCTCCATCTTCCTGCAAAGGAGCGTCAGCTTTTGGACGAATCCCCCGCTCCGAACTGTTTCAGAAACGGACGGAAAAGATCGATCGGAATCGGGAAGATCGTCGTCGAACTCTTCTCGTTCGTTATTTCGCGAAGAGTCTGGAGATATCGCAGCTGCAACGTCACCGGCGAAACTTCCATCAAACGGGCGGCCTCGCTGAGCTTTTCCGCCGCCTGGAATTCGCCCTCCGCCGATATGATCTTCGCGCGGCGTTCGCGCTCGGCTTCGGCCTGCTTTGCCATCGCGCGCTTCATTCCCTCCGGAAGCTCCAGCTCTTTGACCTCGACCGCGCTCACCTTGATCCCCCACGGATCGGTCCGGTCGTCGATGATCTTCTGCAGCTCCCCGTTGATCTTCTCGCGCGACGAAAGCACGTCGTCGAGATCGACCGAGCCGATGACCGACCGAAGCGTCGTCTGCGAGAGCTGGCTCGTCGCCATGATGTGATTTTCGACTTCGACGACGGATCTCGACGAATCCATGACCCGGAAATACACCACCGCGTTCACCTTGATCGGCACGTTGTCCTTCGTGATGACTTCCTGAACGGGAACATCCAGGACCACGGTCCGGAGATCCACGCGCACGACCCGGTCAACGAACGGAATGACGATGACCAGACCGGGGCCCTTTGTGCCGATCAGCCGTCCAAGGCGAAAGACGACCAGACGCTGGTACTCCGTGACGATTTTCACCGCCGACATCAGAACGAATACGATGATGACGATGAACCCGAGGGAACTCCCTATGCTCCAAAGCGCGTCGAACAAAAGATCGATAACTCCCATATCCGTCACTTCCCTTCTTTGTCATCCGGCCTGACGACAAGCGTCATGCCCCGGAACCTGACAACGCGAACGGACGCGCCCGATTTCAGATGCTCGCCCGTTTCGGTCTCCGCGGTCCAGAGTTCTCCGCGGCATTTCACGAGTCCGGAAGGATCGAGCGCTTCGAAAACCGTCGCTTCGTCGTCGATCATCCCCTCCATCCCGGATTCCGGCTTTCGTTTCAAGCTGCGAACGACAAGAAAGACCACAACGAGGAAAAAGATCCCCATCCCCACGCTCATGCCGACGATCAGGTCGAGCGGCGCGCTCAGAAGCTCGCCGTCCGGCGCGCGAAAGACGACGAGGCTCCCCGTCACGATCGCCGCAAGACCGAAAAGACTCAGAATTCCGATCCCTCCCACGAGAATGTCGAGAACCATCACGCCGACGCCGACCAGAAGGAGAAGAATCCCCGCCCAGTTGAAGGGCAGAACCCGGAGGCCGAACGCGCCGAGAAGGACCAGGACGGCCCCCGCCGTTCCGAGAACGAATCCGCCGGGAGACATGATCTCGAAGAATATGGCGAGAACTCCGGCCATCAGAAACAGATACGCGATATCGGGGCTCGAAAGGAACTGGAGCAGCCGCTCCCGCGCCGTCATTCGCCGTTCCCGGATTTGCGGCGACGAGAGATCGAGAACGTGCTCCCGCCCCCGGACAAGAACTGTGCGCCCCTTCAATGCGGAAAGAAGATCCTGCCGGTCGGACGCCACGACGTCGAGAAGGCCTTCCTTCATGGCCTCTTCCGTCGTGAGAGAACGGCTTTCCGTGACCATTCGCTCGGCGGCGTCCGGATTGCGCTTTCGCATCTGCGCGAGCGAACGCATATACGCGGACAGGTCGTTCAGCACCTTCCGGTTCATTTCCTTGTCGGGGACATCCTTCCCTCCGGCCGTCACCGGATGCGCCGCGCCGACGTTCGTCCCCGGCGCCATCGCCGCGACATGCGCCGCCTGAAGCAGAAAGGCGCCCGCTGAGGCCGCCCGCGCGCCCTCGGGAGCGACCCAGACGACAACCGGGACAGGAGACTCGAGAATCGCGGACACGATGGCCCGCAGCGACGACACGAGGCCGCCCGGCGTATCGAGTTCGCACACGACGAGCGCGGCGCCCTGCTCGGCGGCCTCCTTCAGTTGCGGGATCACGTGGTTCTCCATAGAAACGCCTACCGTCCCCTCAAGCCGCAGGAACACGACGGTCTGCCCCGAAGCAAAAGCCGGCAGGGAAGAAAACAGCAAAACAAGCGCCCACAACAGGAAGGCCGCCGTCCGAAGCCCTCTCACGCGACACATCACCGCATCACCTCCTCCAGAACTTCGAAAACCCGGGACTTCGCGACGACCCGGATATTCCGCAGATCCTTCTCACGCGCAATGCCGGGAACGCGCGCCTCCTGCAGGGAACTCGCGTAGACCTGCGTAAAGCCGTTTCGGGCGGCTTCGCGCAGGCGCAGCGGAAAACGCGTCACGGGACGAATCTCGCCCGCCAGTCCGACTTCGCCGATGAAGCAGGAGCCCGAAGCGAGCGGCGCGTCGCGCACCGCGGACGCAAGCGCCGCGCACAGCGCGAGGTCGGCCGCCGGTTCCTGGAGGTTCAGCCCCCCCGTAACGTTGACGTAGATATCCCACGAACTGCTCGGGATGCGGCATCGTTTTTCCACAACCGCGGAGAAGAGATGCAGCTTGTTGATATCCACGCCCCGCGCCGTACGCCTGGGATACGGAAAGGCCGTCGGGGCCGCCAGAGTCTGTATTTCCGCGACGAGCGGCGTGTTCCCCTCGACGGCCACCGTCAGCGCGACGCCCGGAACGGACAATTCCGCCTTGTTCCAGAAGAGGCCGCTCATGTCGCGAACCGGGGACAACCCCGTTTCCGTCATCTCGAAAACCGCCATTTCGTCCGTGCTTCCGAAGCGGTTCTTCGACGCCCGCAGCGTCCTGTTCGGCGAATACTCCTCTCCGGAAAAGGACAAAACGACATCCACCATATGTTCTAATAGCATCGGTCCCGCGATGCGTCCCTCTTTCGTGATGTGTCCGACGAGGACGACCGGAATTTCGTGCTTCTTCGCCTCTTCCAGCACGCGGGACGCGACCGCGCGCACCTGGTTCGGCGTTCCCGGCCAGCCGCCATCTTCCGCCCGCATCGCCTGCACGCTGTCAACGACGACAAAGGAATGCCCGGGCATATATTCGAGCGCGGAGGAAAGATCCGTATCACCGATCACGTCGAGTCCGCTTTCCACCGCATTCAGTCTTCGGGCCCGCAACGCCACCTGCGATGTCGACTCCTCGCCGGAGATATACAGCACGTTCGCCCCGGAGCGTGCAAGATATCCGCTGACCTGCAGGAGCAGCGTCGACTTCCCGATCCCCGGCTGCCCCCCGAGAAGCGCCACGCTTCCCGGAACGAATCCCCCTCCCAGAACCCGGTCGAATTCTTCGATCCCGGAAGAGATCCGTTCCGGAGAACGCACGTCGACGACATTGGTCACATGAGCCGCCCGCGTCCGATCGCCGGAGGGCGCGCTCGGCGCTTCCCGGACGACAAGCGTTCCCCAGGCTCCGCACGAAGGGCACTTTCCCGCCCAGATCGTCACGGAGTTGCCGCATTCGGAACATATGTACATTTTGGCGGTCTTTTGCGCCATCCCTCTTCTCCATTCCGGTCGCGAAGATTCCCCGAAAAAATTGTATCCCCCGCACTTCACGATGTCGAGACGCTTTACAGAAGCGGGAAGGGGATGGTATCATGCGTCGCGTGTGAAACAAATTATGCTAGCATGCTAAAGTGGTAAAGGATGTGACGCGATGTATTGTTTCAAATCGTTCCCTGACATGCTATCACACTCCCCCCGTTCCGACGTGTTGCATTCGACTATCGACCATTCGACGAAACCGAACCGCACCGGGAGGAGACCATGAACCGGATTCCAAAAGGGTGCGTCAGCTACGGCGCGGAACTCGGCGACGCGCTCGAACGCTGTCGCGCGTCCTTCATGGAGCGTTTCGGCGCGTACGGATATGTCCCGTTCTTCCCCTCGGGTCTCCAACTTCTCGAATCCTCGTGGGAGATGCTGCCGCCGTCTTTCCGGAAACGACTTCTCCTCGTCACGTCCCCGTTCGGCGAGCCGTGCTGCCTCAGGCCGGACATCACGCTTGCGGTCGTATCGTCGCTCGCGTCGGGCATGAAGGGCGCCGGAAGGCCGAGGCGGATCTGTTACGCAGACCGCGTCTATAAAAAGCCCGAAGGACGGGACGCTCCCGTGGAAACCTATCAGCTCGGAGCGGAACGCCTCGGCTGGGACGGCGAGGGCGCGGACATGGAGATGATCGTTCTGCTTATCGGGGCGCTCGAAAGCATGGGGCTCGTCGACATCACCATCGCCCTCGGAGACGTCTCGATCATGAGGACGGCGATGAACCGGACGGGAAGCGCTTCCACGGAGCTTGTCGACGTGTTGCAGTCAGGCTCCCTGACGGAATTCCTGACGCTCGTGGACCGTGCGGACATCCCCGACTACTCTCGGCGGATCCTCCGGGAACTCCCCTTCCTGAAAGGAAACGGAGACGTGCTCGACGCGGGGGCGAAGCTATTCGACGATCCCGACCTCTTCCGAAACCTGCGGAATCTGTACGACGGACTCGCGTCGCTCGGATACGGCGACAGGATCGTCCTCGATCTGGGGCTCGCGCGGGAACTCGGATATTACAGCGGCCCGGTGTTCGACGTGTACGCGCCGGATTCGGGCGTTCCGATCGGCGGAGGCGGACGCTACGACGCCCTGCTCCAGCGGTTCGGCGTCCGGTCGCAGGCCGTGGGGTGCGCGATCAACCTCGAAAGGAGCGTGATCGACGCCGTCTCGCGCGAAAAGGACGATACGCTCGTCGCCTGGGGCGGAGGCGGCCGTCGCGAACGCGCCTTCCTGGCGGCGGAGCGGCTTCGCGCAGCGGGAATCCGCTTCGAGATGAGCTGGTGCGATGACGCCGCCGCCTCGATGCGCGACGCGAGAGAAGGCGGACAGCGATGGTGGACCGACCTGAGCGGCGAGGAAGTCATCGACCTCGAACGCGGCGGCTCCGTCGGCCTCGCGTCGTGGTCGAAAGGGCGACGGACATGCTGACGTTCGTCCTGCCGACCGGACGCGTCCTTCGGGACGCGATCGCGCTGATCGAGGCGGCAGACCTTCCCGCGGGCGAACTTTCCTCCATCGGCCGGCGGCTTGTCCTGGAAGACGGGGGGTTCCGGTTCATCCTCGCGAAACCAATGGATGTCCCGATGTATATCGTCGCGGGGACCGCGGATCTCGGGCTTGCGGGAAGCGACGTCCTCATGGAAACGGAGGCGCCGCTCGTCGATCTCGCGGACACCGGGATGGGCGTTTGTCGGATGGTTCTCGCCGCGCCGCGCGACGTGAGCATCGGCGGATGCGACGTTCCGGAACGTCGTCCGCGAAACGGGCGCGAACGCGCCGGCGGCCTTCCGTGGATCCGCGTCGCCACGAAATATCCCGGAATCGCCGACCGTTATTTCTCCTCCCGGGGCCTCCAGGCGGAGATCATCCATCTGAACGGCTCCGTCGAGCTGGCGCCCCGTCTCGGCATGAGCGACTGCATCGTCGATATCGTCCAGACGGGAACCACCCTCGCCGCAAACGGACTCGTCGAACGCGCGACGATCTGCCCGGTATCGCTCCGGCTCGTCGCAAGCAAGCGAAGCGTCGTGCAACGGCAACGGGAGATCCGCGATATTCGTGACGCTATGACAGCGAAAGGAAGGATTGTGGATCGATGAGCGCAACGATCGAGCGAACGACGAAAGAAACGCGCATCACGCTCTCACTGGATGTCGGCGGCGGAGACGATATCGAAATCGAAATCGGGATTCCGTGCGGCTTTCTCCGGCACATGATGGAACTGCTCGCGTTTCACGCGGGGTGGCGTTTGAATGTCCGGGCCGATGGAGACACGGATGTCGACGCGCATCACCTGACAGAGGACATCGCCATCTGCCTCGGGCGGGCGTTTCTCGAAGAATGGACGCGCGTCGAACGAGCACGGTACGGCTGGTGCGCGCTTCCAATGGACGGAAGCTGCGCGCTCGTCTCCGTCGATCTCAGCGGCCGGGGGGGCTTTCACTTCGACGATGCCTTCCCGGCGCAAAAATGCGGCGACTTCGACATGGAACTGATCGCGGAATTCTGGACCGCCTTCTGCCGCGAGGCGCGAGTCACGGCTCACGCGCGTTTTCTCGCGAAGGACAACGCCCATCACATGGCCGAGGCGCTTTTCAAGGGAATGGGGCGGGCGCTGCGCCAGGCGCTCGTTCCGTCGGACACGGCATCGACGACAAAGGGGGTTCTTCTATGATCGGAATCATCGAATACGGCGCGGGAAACACCGGGAACGTCCTGCGCGCCCTGTCGCGACTCGGCGTCGCGTCACGGCTGCTCGAAACGCCGGAAGATCTTCGCGACGCGACGACATTGCTTCTTCCCGGCGTCGGCGCGTTCGGTCCGGCGGTGGAGCGACTCCGGACCACAGGATGGGCCGACACGCTTCTGCGCTGGAACGGACTCGGGAAACCGATCCTTGGAATCTGCCTCGGAATGCAGCTTCTCTGCGAGTCGAGCGACGAAAACGGCTCCCATACGGGGCTCGGCGTCTTCCGCGGCCACGTGGAAGCGATTCGCGCCCGAAAGCGCCTCCACATGGGATGGAACGAAATCCGCCTCACCGACGGAGCGGACGGCGCGACCCTTCCGGACGGCGCGTTCATGTACTTCGTCCACGGCTATTGCGTCCTGTCGAGCCCCGATACGCTGGCGACAACCGAATTCGAAAACGTCCGCTTCGCGTCCGCCCTCAGGCGCGGGCGCGCCGTCGGATTCCAGTTCCATCCGGAACGAAGCGGCCCCGTCGGATTGCGGCTCCTCGCCTCCGTCATCGCCGGACTGGAGAAGTCGGGAGGAGTATCCGGAGAGGAAAGCGTCGCATGATCCTTCTGCCGGCCATCGATCTCTACAAGGGAAATGTCGTCCGGCTGCGCAAAGGCGATTTCTCCGACTCGACGGTGTTCCCCGACGCTCCGGAAGACGCTGCCATCCGTTTCCGGCAAGCGGGCGCCGAATACATTCACGTCATCGATCTCGAAGGAGCGGAATGCGGTCGTCCGGTGCATGCGAACGTCCTGCCCGTGCTGAAGCGACATGGGATGCGCATTCACTTCGGGGGCGGCCTCCGCGCCGCAGGATCGATCGAAACCGCGCTGAACGCGGGAGCCGATGCGGTCTACGTCGGAAGCGCCCTCGCGGATCCGTCGCTCGCGGAACGTCTTTTTGCGCGTTTCGCAGACCGGATCATTCCGGCGGTCGACGTTCGCGCCGGCCGCACGGCCGTCGACGGCTGGAAGACGACGACGCGCGAGACGCCGGAGCAGTCCGTCGGACGCCTCGCGTCCCTCGGCTGGAACACATTCCTCGTCACATCCGTCGAACGTGACGGGTGCGGCCTCGGGCCGGACATCGCGCTCTACGAACGCATCCTGACACTGTTTCCGGGACTTTCGATCCTTGCCGCAGGGGGAACGAGCACGCCAGCGCACATCCGGGCGCTCCGCGAGGCGAGACTCGCGGGCGCGGTCCTCGGGCGCGCACTGTACGACGGAACGCTTGACCTCGCCCGAGCGTTCGCCGAGGCGTCCGAATGCTGACGCGACGCATCATCCCCTGCCTCGACGTCCGCGACGGACGCGTCGTGAAGGGAGTGCGTTTCGTGGATCTGAAGGATTCGGGCGATCCGGCGAGCCTCGCCCGCCGCTATATGGACGAAGGCGCCGACGAAATCGTCTTCCTGGACATAAGCGCCTCGCACGAACGCCGCGAAACCATGCGGAACTGGGTGTGCGCCGTCGCGGACGAACTTTCGATCCCGTTTACCGTCGGAGGGGGCATCTCGACCGTGACGCAGGCGCGCGAACTCGTCTCGCTCGGCGCGGACAAGATTTCGCTGAACACGGCCGCCGTCCGGAATCCGAGTCTGATCGCCGATTGCGCGGCGCTTCTCGGCGATCAGGCCGTCGTCCTCGCGGTGGATACCCGCAGGACGCCTTCCGGAACGTACGAAGTCATCATCGAAGGCGGACGAACGCCGACCGGACGTGACGCCATCGAATGGATCCGCGAGGGCGTCCGCTTGGGCTGCGGAGAAATACTGCTGACGTCCATGGATCGCGACGGGACCAAAGAGGGGTACGATATCGAACAACTCGCGCTCGTCTCCGGCAGCGTCGACGTCCCGGTCATCGCATCGGGCGGAGCCGGCTCCGTCCGGAATCTCTTCGACGCATTGCAGGCGGGGGCGGACGCCGTTCTGGCCGCTTCCATCTTTCACAACGGAATCCATACGATCGCGGAGGTCAAAGACACGCTCGCGGCCCTCGGGATTCCCATCCGAACGACGAGGTGATCTTTATGGAAACATCAGCGCTCGACACGCTGCAATTCGACGAATCCGGCCTCATCCCCGTGATCGTTCAGGACGCGGACACGGCGGAAGTCCTGATGTTGGGCTATGCGAACCGGGAGGCGCTCAACGTGACGCTCTCCGGCGGAAAGGTGACATTCTTCAGCCGGAAGAGGAAATGCCTCTGGACGAAAGGGGAAACGAGCGGAAACACACTGACGCTGACGGAAATGTTCATCGACTGCGACGAGGACGCCGTGCTCGTTCGAGCCCGCCCGCAGGGCCCGACCTGCCATACGGGGGAGCGAACGTGCTTCTTTCGGAGGGCAACAACGCCAAAACGGCCGGACCCCAGCTTTCTGGGGCGGCTGTACAACTACCTTTTGTCGCGAAAGGACGCTCCGCCTTCCGAAAGCTACACAGCACGGTTGATCGCAAGCAGTCTGTCGCGCGTCGCCCAGAAGGTGGGCGAAGAAGGCGTGGAAACGGCTCTTGCGGTGGTTCAGGGCGACGCGGAGCGGATCGTATCCGAAACGGCGGATCTATTCTACCACACGCTCGTCGCGCTGATCGCCTCAGGCGTTCCGCTGACGGACGTCATCCACGAACTGGAAGAACGTCACTCCGCGTCTCCGAAAGGCCAGAGCACGCCTCGTCCCGCCTCTCCGGAAACCGCCAGCCGAAGTTCCTGAAACGTGGGAGCTTCCATTCGATACGTGCTCGCGAAAGAATACTTCATGTCCTCGAGACGATGCGCATCGGACGATCGCAGGATCGTCCGATGCGCATATTCGCTCCGAAGCAGCTCAGCTTCGTTCGCCGTCAGGCGGCGGGAGAATTCCAGCGCGTCGGCCGGGAAATCGTCCGGAATGGGGCCGAGAACCGCCGGATATGCGAACGAAGCGCGGTCAACGTGCGCCAGAAACGCGATTCCCCCAAGCTCGTGCGCCATTTCGACGACTTCGTCGACGGAATAGCCGACGCCCTGCACGAGAAGAATCTCTTCCTCCCGCACGATGTTGTTCTCCTCGTCAATGACGATCTGTTCCCCGAACACGTCGGAACGGTTCTTCACAGGCGGCATCCGCAACCAGAGCCGGCGCTGCATTGCGAAGGCATCCTCGCACGTCCCGAACAGACAGACGACGTGAATATCTTCGGCCGTCTGGACCTCCATCCCCGGAAAGACGACCAGCTGAGTTCCTTTCGCCGCGCCGATGACGGCCGGGCAGTTGTCCGCCGCGTTATGGTCGGTCACGGCAATGATGTCGAGCCGTTCTTCGAGCGCGCGCGCCACGATATCCGGCGCACCCATTTCGAGTTCGCCGCACGGCGACAGAACGGTGTGGATATGGAGATCGGCCCGGAACAGCCGGAAACTCATACGGATCCGCGAAGCCCCCGGGCATGCAGCTCCGCGCATACATCGAACGTGGATGACGCGCAAACGGCGAGAAAGAGCGACTCTTCGCGGCATTTTTCGACAAGGTCTTCGTTCGGCCTTCGTCCGGACGCCAGGATGATTCCACACACGTCGCGCAGGACGGCGACGGCCGCGACGTTGAGGTGAATCTGAATCGTGACCCACACCATTCCGGGCGCGGCCTCCGCCATGATGCAGCTCAACAGGTCTCCCGCAACGCCGCCCGTGACGTCCCGTTCAAGCGATCCCGGAACGATCACCTCAAGCCCGGGAAACTCAGATAAATCGCTGATCTTCATGATCGTGAATCACTTGTGATCGGAAGGTATGCGGGATCTTTCCGGAAAGCGAGTGGATCTCGGCGCTCAGGCCATATATCCGCTCGCGGAGCTTGAAAATGCAGTCCGTCATCTCTCCGTGTCCCCGGACGATATCCTCGGCGAGCGCCCTGCATGAAGGCCTGCCGCAGGAACCGCAGTCGATATGAGGCAGCTCCGAAAAGATCGCGTTCATCGTCCGGAGTCTGTCCATCGCCTCCTTGAGATTTTCCGCCAGCGGTATCCGTTGCTTCGCCGTGATGGTTTTTTCCAGCTTCCATATGCCGGACTCGAACCCGTCCTCCGCAGCGCGGCGCTCCTGATCCGCAGCGGACCAGTCGATCTTGATGCTGTCCAGACGGAGCTGCGAAAGAAAGCGCGATTCGGACGTTCCAACGCCGCCGATGCACCCCAGATCGCACGCACGACATTCAATATAGTCCACCCCGGCAAGACGTCCCAGCTCCAGTTCCGTGAGCAAATCCTTCGTGTTGCGCAAACCGGACACCGAAATGGTCGTCAGCGGACGCTCGGAAAAGGATTCGACGTGACGACTCTCCCCGCCGGAGACCGACCAGAGCAACCATCGGCGGTTCGGCTGCGTCTGCAAGACTCCCGCGACCTTCGGGCTCCCGGCGAGAATGTCGCGAACCAGTCTGCGAACGGAGATGGAATACGTCATCGTGCTTCGATCCCGTCCCTCCGGCGCATGGACCAGCGTCGTCTTCGCGGGACAGGGAACCGCCATGGTGACGGGGTCTTCCCGCCCTGTCTTCAGCCTCCAGAGGGCCACTCCTATTTCAAGCGGCGACTCGACGGGAACGATCCGTCCGATGAGTTCGGGGAAGTTGATCTGAATGAGCCGGAGAACCGCCGGACAATACGTCGAGATGAACGGAAGCCGGTCGCGATTCTCCGTATCGAGAAGTTTCGCAATCGCGTAGGCCGCCATGTCATATGCGGTCGCCTCATACTCCGTCAGGTCTTCGATCCCGGAACTCTGAAGCGCCTCTTTCATAAGCGCGGGGCGCGCATAGGCCCCCACCTGGACATAAAACGTCGGATCGGCCATAAGGACGAGATTCTTCTGTGCGCGTAACACGTGCCATTCGTCTTCGTACAGCTGGATCGCCTTTTCCCGGCAGACGCGCACGCACTCGCCGCAGTCGATGCAGAGTTCCGGAATAATGCGGACAAGGCCTTCTATGACGCGCAACGCTTCCGTCGGGCAGGACTTGATGCAATTGGCGCATCCGCGACATCGCGCGTCCTGAACCCTGACTCCTCCGGACACGGTTACCCCTCCTTCACGGGTCCCTGAACCAAATCGCCGGGGAAACGGATAATCGCATACACAGTCGTCCCTCTTCCCACTTCCGACCGGACATCCAGACTATCCGAGTTCCGCTTCATGTTGGGCAACCCCATGCCGGCGCCGAAACCCATTTCCCGGATTTCGTCCGTCGCCGTGGAATACCCTTCCTTCATGGCAAGAGCAATATCGGGAATGCCCGGCCCTTCATCCCGGACGAAAAGCTCCAGACGATCCGGAAACACGGACGCGGTGATCTCTCCGCCTCCGGCGTGAATGACGAGGTTCATTTCCGCCTCATACGCAACCACGGTCGCCCTTCGGGTGATATCCGACGGGATCCCGAGCATTTTCAGAACCGACTTGAGTTGCGTGGAGGCCTCCCCGATCGCATCGAACACCCCGCCCTGCACCACGTACCGTTCAACGTAGGGTTGGGGACCCACGCACTACACCTCGCGATCAGGAATGCTACAGGGAAGCAAACCCTCACGATACAGGATGCCGCACGTCTCGAACATGCTCAAACGGCTGAGAATCACGGGAATTTTCACCTGGGACGCCAACGCGATGGCCGCATCCTGCGGACGCTTCCCCCGCACAAACACGACGGCGGGAATATCCAGCATCTGCGCCGTCCGCATGATCTGCACGTTCGTCAGTCCGGTCAGAAGGAGCGACCCCGGACGGGCGAACGCAAGGACATCGCTCATGAGATCCGAACCGTAGGCGTACTCCACGTCTATTGCGTCGATCAGTTCCTCGCCGTACAGGATCTCGGCGTTTGTGAAACGGACTACGTCAACAAGCTTCATATCCCAATCCTCCCCGATATGATACGCCGGACGCGCGACTGCGCACGTCCTGACCGGCGCCCGGCGCGCGATGGTCCTCCGGCTAATACGCAGTCTCCCATGCGGGAACGTCGAACTCCGATTCCTGCCGCCATGCTTTCGACGAGGCGCGGTACACGCGCACGCTCCTCATCTGAGGCCTGTGCGTCGCCGGATTGATCGAAAGCGTCTCTCTGCCGAACGGAATGCCGCTCATTGTCGAAAGACTCACATCGAGCGACGCTCCGGACGCGTTCACGCGCGAAAGCGCGGCGACGATCCAGCGGGCGCATGCGTACACGCGTGCAGCGGCGAGAAGGTCCTTCGGACGCTCCCCGAATTCCAGGCGCAACCTGCGGGACAATTCCAGAAAGGGAGAGTTCCCCGTGGGGTTCTGGCTGATGACCGTCATGCCTTCAAACAGGCGGATCAATTCCTCCCGATCGCTCGCATTCCAGAATTCCATCGCTATTCCCGAGCGGGCGCTCACATGCCACAGATCCATAGCGGACATGGAACCGAGCCAAACGACTACCGCCTTCGAGCCGCTGTCGCGGATCTCCTGCATGACGAACTGGAACGCATTCTCCCCCTGCCCCGGGGAAAAAAGCGGAAAAACATTGAATCCGGACTTTTCGAGGAACATGCGCGTCAGAGAAGCGCCGCGACGGGAGTCCTCGCCCAGATTGTCCGAGAGAATCGCAACCGTGCTCCCCTTCGGAAGATGCAACGCCGCATATCGGGCGAACGCGTTCGCCCGGAAATCCTGAAAAAAATCAAGCGCATACAACCGGGGCGCGTCACGCGGAGAAAACTCCACTTGTTCGCCTCCGGCGAGAATGACGGGCGGCCCGGTCCATCCACGCAAAAAAAACGCCGCCAGATCTTCGGGCAAATCCGGACCGGACGCAAGAACCGCGCGGACGTCCGGTCGCATCAGTTCGCCGGCGCCGCTTCCCGACTCAAGCCGGACGAACCGGACATCCCTTCCGCCGGCGCCTTCCGGAGACGTGTTCACTTCCTTCTCCGCGAATCGCAACGCAAGCAAAACGGACCGCCCCTGGTCGCTCTCCCACCCATCGGAAGGAGGCAACACGGCGATCTCCTGGATCCATTCCCTTTCGGCTGCTTCCGCAGCGACCGGCGTCAGGCAAAAAAGCACAAAGGCGAGACACGCGAGAAAACGCCGCACAGGGACTACCGCTTGTACCCAATGATGTCCCGAAGAAGCTTCTTCCTCCAGACTACGTGTTCCTCCGTCTCAACGCCCTTCGGTAGGAAGCCGTCCACCACGCCGACCACGCCGCGCCCCTGCGCGGTCTCACACACGATGACCTGCAACGGATTGGCCGTCGCGGCGAAGACGCGACACACCTCCTGGCAATCCTTGATGCGCCCCAACACATTGATGGGATACCCTTTTCTCATGAGGATCACGAACGTATGTCCTGCGGAAAGACGCTTCGCGTTTTCGACGGCGGCCTCCTGAAGATCCTTCGCATTGCCGTCGAAGCGAATCAGGCAATCGCCGGACGCCTCGCAGAAGGCGATCCCAAACTCGATCCCCGGCGCCGCCGTCACCATCGCTTCGTAGAGATCCTCGACCGTCTTGATGAAGTGGCTTTGCCCGACAATGATGTTGCACTCTTCCGGGATCAGCATTTCCTCAACGTATATTTTTCCTGAATCAGCCATGGACACCCCTCCCCGAAGAATTCGTGAAGAAACGGAATTTACTTCGTGTTTTTGATATCATACTACAGCTCAACCGTTCCGGCCACCAGACGCACGCTCCGGCGCGCCGCCGCGAGGATAAAAAAAGAGGCCCTTTCGCAAGGGCCTCCGTTCAGTTCGAAATCGGGAGAGACTTACTTTCCGCCTTTGGCGGCCTTCTTCTTCAGCTCCTGAATGACGTCGTCCGTGATATCGATGCCTCCGAAATAGACGGCGCCCTTCTCGATGACGACCGTGATGCTCTTCAGCTTCGCCACGGTCCGCACAGCCATCTGGGCTTCCTGAAACAGGGGCTGCATGAGCCGTTGCTCTTCCTGCGCGAGTTCGCGACGTTTCGCCTGATAGATCTCGGCCTTCTTGTCCTGATCCTTTTCGCTGTCAACGGCCGTTTTCATTTCGGTTTCCTTCGTCTTGCTGATCTGTTGCATCTGCTTCGTGATCCCCTCAAACTTGGGGTGCTGGAAGACGATCTTCTGCGAATCGATAACGCCTATTTTCTCTTCCGCAAACGCCACAGAACCGAACGCAAGCACACCCAGGACCGCAATAGCTGCAACCGCACCACGACACACACGGAACATCAACAAATACCTCCCCGACATTATACTTTCTTTCGACTTGCTGATTGTAGTCCGCAGCCTCCGGAACGTCTAGGGAGAACTACCGAAATCGGAATCGAAAGAAAAAGAGGGACGTTTCCGATCTATCGGCGACAACGCGGCATACGAGGCCGGCAATCATCCGTCACTGAGAGCGAAAAAAGGAAACTTCGAATTTGTCTTCATGGCATTACATTTGTCCAGCTACAGGGATGACATTATCGCTGTCCGACGACACGACAGAACCCCAATATTGACTCAGCACATAAAAATATTTACAATGCGATCAAGGTGGTGATACAAATGGCGCAGACGAACATCAACATTCGCATGGATTCGGATCTCAAAAAGCAATTCGATATCCTATGCAGCGAACTGGGGCTGACGATGACGACAGCGTTCAACGTTTTCGTCCGGACGATGGTGCGACAGCAACGCATTCCCTTCGACGTGGCTCTCGACATCCCCAACGCAACGACAATTTCGGCGATGAGAGAAGCAGAAAAGATGATCGCCGATCCGAACGCCAAGAGATATTCGAGCTTCACGGAACTCCTTGAAGAGGCACAGAATGATCTATGAGATCATCTCTACGAATCAATTCAAGAAGGACCTGAAACGAACTATTAGGCGAAAAAATGACGTAACTCTATTGGAAAACGTTGTCCAGATGCTCCGGAATGAAGAAGAACTCCCCGCAAAGCATCGTGACCATGCACTGACCGGAAACAGGAAAAATTTCCGTGAGTTCTACATTGCATCGGATTGGCTTTTGATCTATCAGGTCGATAGAAAAGAACTCGCCCTTGTCCTGGTCGCAACAGGAACACATGGCGAAGTATTCCGAAGCCGTTAACCAAAATCACGGAGGTGAATCATATGCCCGCGAAAACGATCAAGACCTACCGCCTTCCGGTCGACGCGATCCGTCGCGCCTCGCAAGGAGAACGCATCGTCTTCAGGCCGAAGGACGAACCAGCCTTCGCCGTCGTCCCGGTCGAGGATGCCGAATACATGGAACGTCTGGAGGACGAACTGGACAACCGCCTTGCGGATGAAGCGCTCGCCGAAGGCGGAGAGAATATCCCTCTCGAACAGGTCATCGCCGAATACGAGGAAAGATATGGCGTACTTGATTGATCTCAAGCCGGAAGCGAGCAAGAAGCTCAATTCCTTCGACAAGGAGATGCACCGGCGAATCCTGAAGGCGATCATCTCCCTCGCCGATAATCCGCGCCCTTCGGGATGCACCATGCTCACGGTCGAAAAACGATATCGGATCCGGGTCGGAGACTTCCGGATCGTCTACGAGATCCATGATTCGAGGCTCCTCGTTCTCGTGGTCCGCATAGGACACCGAAGCAGCGTCTATCGTTGACACATCCCTCCGGGCGTCCGCCTTTGATCTATCGGGAAACGAGCCGGCGCGCTATGCCCCGACCAGCAGCAGTACCTCGTGTATGACCCTCGAAACATCCGCGTCATCGAGATCGGGATACATCGGAAGGGAAATTTCCCCCGAATAAATCTTTTCGGCGTTCGGAAAACCTCCCGGCTTATATCCGAAAACGCGGCGGTAATACGGATGCAGCGGAACCGGAAGGTAATGGACCTGCACGCCGATGCCCGCATCCCTGAGCCCCTCGAAAACACGTTTCCTCAGTTCGGGAGAGATCCAAACCGGGTAGAGGTGATACGCATGCCCCGGATGTCCCGGCGGGATCGCGATAGCGTCATTGCCGCGGAAAGCGTTGCCATAGCGGGCTGCGATTTCCCGCCGTCTCGCGATCGAAGCGTCGAGCCGTTTCATCTGGCTGAGGCCCAGCGCGCACTGGATATCCGTCAGTCGATAGTTGTACCCGAGTTCCAGCATCTCCGTATACCACGGCCCATCCGGTTCGCGCGTCATCATCGCAGGGTTTTTCGCAATTCCGTGGCTCCGGAACAGGCGCAATTTCTCCGCGAACACCGACGATTTCGTTAGCACCATGCCGCCCTCGCCCGTCGTGACGTGCTTGACGGGGTGAAAGCTCAGAGCCGTCATGTCGGCTTCGATGCCCACCTTTACGCCGTTCCGCTCCGCCCCGAGCGCATGGCAGGCATCCTCGACAATCACCGCGTTGCATCCGTCCGCGATCTGACGGAATGCCTTCATATCTACCGGATATCCCGCAAAACTGACGGGGGCGATCACCTTCGGATTTGTTTCGCGACAGAATCGGACGACCCGCTCCGGGTCAAGACAGTAGGTTTTCGGATCGATATCGAGAAAAACGGGAACGCCTTTCACATACAAAACGGAATTCGCCGTCGCGGCGAACGTGAGCGGGGACGTGAGAACCACATCGCCGGATTCCACGCCTGCGGCATACATGGCTCCGTGCAACGCGGCTGTCCCGCTCGAAAACGCGACCGCATGCGGGACGCCGACGTACCCCGCGACACGTTCCTCAAACTCGTCGACGAGCGGCCCCTGGGTCAGCCACTCTCCCTTCAGCGCAGCAACGACTGCGACGATATCGCTCTCGTCGATGGATTGATGACCGTAATGAAGACTCTTCATGAAACTCACCTCTTCAGCCATTTATAGAGAGTATCGGCGACGCGCTGCGCTCCCCTGAGGTTGACGCAATCGACAGAAGGACGAATCGGTTGTGTCAGTGCTTGAAAAACGTCGGCGGACGCAAAGGTTCCCCACCAACCGAGGTTGATCCCATAGCGTTTTTCCCCGATGACGTCGCCGATGCGTTTCTGATTCTCGGCGACCTGGAACACCACGACCGGCTTGCTCAGCGCGAGCGCCTCGTAGCACGTCACGCTCGAAGTGCAGAGGACGACGGAGGCGCCGGACAGTACGTCCGCAAACTCCGGAGGATTCCGGAGTATGCGGACGTTTTTCTTTCGTTCCGCGGTCCTTGACGAAGAATCCGCGATGCTTCCGGCGCACAACGGGCCGAGAACGGCGATCAGCGGAGGGAGAGCGTCGTTCCACATATCGATGATCGCGGGCGTCGCCGCCTGCACGTCGGCTCCTCCCGCAACAAGGAGAACATACCCCCCATCAAACGGGCCCACATTCCGGATCTCGGGCCGGATCAGGGCGAACTGAGGTCCGAGAAGAGAAATTTCGGGAACGACTTCATACCCGATTTCCGCGGCGCCGAAATTATAGTTCAACAGAATCGTCGCATGCCGTTCGACCGGTTCTCTGCGGGAATCGTCAATGATGCACAGGGGGGCGGTCGTCGCCAGTCGCGCGAGGTCGTCGAACGTCGGCAGATAGCTGTCGACGATCACGAGTCGCGCATTCTCAAATAGCTCAGGAGGAACGGAACGGAGGGATGAAACCCGGAGAACGTCATTTCCCGGAATCGCTTCGCGGGGAGTCTCTTCGTCGACAATCCACCGTATGGAGACGCCGAGCTTCTCAAGCTCAAGTGAAAGAGAACGACATCGTGAAACGTGCCCACCGCCGATTCCGGGACCGGAATGCGTCAGAATGGCGACGACATCTTTGGACGACGCCATTTTCACGGGCAGGGAGGCGTCGCGCATTTCCCGGAACGTAATCGCATCATTCGCCAGTCAGGACGAAACAACGCCACCCACAAGAGGTCGACCTTTTCTCCATCGCTGCGAATGATATGTTTCTCGAACCGTCCTTCAAAATGAAATCCGGCGCGGAGATACATGCCTATCGCAGGCACGTTATCCGCCGTCACAGAGGTATACAAGCGATACAGCCCTTCCTCTTCAAACCCCCACGAAAGCAGATCCTCGAGCATCTCCCTGCCGAAGCCGCGCCCTTCGTATCCTGATTCGCCGATGTAGATCCCCCAGTCGCTTCTCTCGGACTTTCTGTCAATATCTTTCAAGGTGATGATTCCGATGGGGACATCCGCGCAAAACGCAACGCGAACGATCTGCGATCCGTCATCTTTCGACAGTCGGCTGAGCCACGCCCGGTGTTCCTCGACGGCAATCTCGTTTTGAGAAATCATAAACTTCCGGATCCGCGGCGAATTGCGCCAGATGCGGACTCGTTCTTGAATCTCTTCGCCGACCTCAAGGATATTGCCATACCGGAGAGCCATCAGATCGACCTCGCCCCGAAGAACATTACACCATATCCCACGTGATCCACTGGTCCGCGTCGATGCGCCAGCGCGCCGTTCTTCCGAAAAGCACCGGGAGATGCTTCGGCCGAATGCCGTACCCCGGCCGTTTCACGCACAGCATCTCTTCGGAAATCACGGTTCCCTCCGGGATGTTGACGGCGGCGTGCACGCTCCTGCGGGCCTTCTCGTAGAACTCCATCTCTTCCGGCGCGGGGCCGAGCTTCCGCCCGTCGCCCATCGCGCTCTCGACATCGCGGATCTGCGCGACAAGCTCGCGAAGCTCTCCGGGTTCGATCGCAAAGGGATGATCCGGCCCCTCCATTTTTCGGTCCAGAGTGACGTGTTTTTCGATAATCCGCGCCCCCATCGCGACAGCCGCGACGCTTATATGGATTCCGGGCGTGTGATCGGAAAGGCCGACTGGAACGCCGAAGGCCGTGCGAATCGTCTCCATCGACCGCAGGTTCATGATCGACGCGGGAGCGGGGTAGAGGGACGCACACTGAAGGAACGCTATCCGTTCGTTTCCGGCTTTTCGGCAGGTCAAATAGGCGTCCTCGATCTCCTCGAGATTCGCCAGCCCCGTGGAAATGATCATCGGCTTCCCTTTTGACGCGCAGTATTCCAGAAACGGCAGGTCGACGATTTCAAACGAGGCGATCTTGAACAGGTCGCTGACTTCGTCGAGTTCATCGACGGCCCGGGCATCGAAAGGAGCGGCGAAAAAAACGATCCCCTTGTGTTCGCAATAGGATGAAAGCTCCGGCAGCCACTCCCGGGGCGTCTCGATCTCCTTGATCAGGGAAAAAAGATCCTTCGAATATCCCGAATGACGGGGCGTTTTCTTCGAATACAACATCTCCGCGCTGTATATCTGGAACTTGACCGCATCGGCGCGGGCCTCGGCCGCAGCGTCAACAAGCTCTTTCGCAAGAGATAGCGAGCCGTTGTGATTCGCGCCGATCTCGGCGACGATGAAGCACGGAGAAGCTTGAGACTGAATCTGCAACCATTCACGCATGAACATCGATCCGTTTCAGCAGATCGCGAATCTCCGGAACCGAAAGGAAAACCGGATTGAGTCCGGACGAATACTCAAAGCCCTGCGGGACATCCCGGCCTTGTTCTCCCAAAGGATTGACCCGATATTCCGCCTTCCGCGAAAACATGATCGTCGGCTGTATGACGTAATGATCCCCGAATTCAAGCGTCAGGTGCGAATCGTCCGCGGGGCACATGATCTCGTGCAATTTTTCTCCGGGACGAATCCCAATAACCGAAATCGGCATTCCCGGCGCCATCGCCTCAGCGAGATCCGTAATTCGGACCGATGGGATCTTCGGGACGAAAACCTCCCCGCGCTGCATCCTCTCGAAGGCCTTCAAGACAAAGGCGACGCCTTCCTGCAATGTGATGAAAAAGCGCGTCATTCGCTCGTCGGTTACAGGAAGAGCCGGCGCATTGTCCCTGATGAGCCTCGCGTACAGCGGAACAACGGACCCGCGGGATCCGACGACGTTTCCGTACCGCACGACCGAAAAAATAGTCGGACCATTTCCCACGAGGTTGTTCCCGGCGCAAAACACCTTATCGGAACACAGCTTCGTCGCGCCGTACAGGTTGATCGGATTCGCGGCCTTATCCGTCGACAGGGCGACGACCTTTTTCACGCCCGCTTCCATCGCCGCCTGAACGACATTCGAGGCGCCCAGGACATTCGTCTTGATGCATTCCATCGGATTATACTCGGCTGCAGGAACCTGTTTGAGCGCCGCAGCGTGAACGACGTAATCGACATCCTTCATGGCGAGCCGCAGACGGTCGCAGTCGCGGACGTCCCCGATGAAGAAACGCATTCTGCCGTCCGGGAATTCCTGCTGCATTTCGTACTGCTTGAACTCATCCCTTGAATAGACGATCACCCGGCGGGGAGAGTGTTTCCGCAACACGTCCCGAATGAATGCATGACCGAATGACCCAGTGCCGCCGGTTATCAGTATGGATGTGTCTTCAAACATTCGTCACTCGCCCCTTTTCTCTACAGAAATGTCGGCTGTTCGTTAGGGATGGTCGTGCATCAGGTTCATCAAGGCAATCTCCGGATGCGCATCAAGAAACAACCTGATCGATTCCGTCGTCGCCATGAAGTCAAGCTCTTCATAAACGCTTCGGACGAGCTCGAGATCTTCCTGATAGTCCAACGTGAGTCGACATTGCGGCCATTTTGGTCCGAGGTACGGAAACCATTCTACTACGAACTTGTCCGGATTATTGTACACATAAGGTCCGACGTGTTCCCTGTCGTATACGTTTTCGGTCTCCGAATCTGCCCGGATAAGCGCTTCGGCTCGAAACACCTCGACGTCGAGGCCGAGCGGAATATCGCCTCTCCGCGTCCTGACGACATCGGCGTGGGTTCGATGTCGATATTCAATGCACCGTTCCGCCATATCCCAGTCCAGAAACGGACAGTCCGATGTGATGCGAACGACGATATCGGCGTCAGTCTCTCGAATCGCCTTGGCGTACCTTTTGAGAACATCCGTTTCGCTCCCCCGAACGACGGAGACGTCAGGATAGTCTTCGCGAACAAGGGATACAATCGCGTCATCATTCGATGATTCAGTCGTCGCAACGCACCAGACGTCAATTCCCGAAATCAGGAGTGCTCTGTCGAGAAACCGTGAAAGAACTGTCTTGCCGTGTATCGTTTTCAGCGACTTTCCCGGAAGGCGGGTCGATCCTGTCCGAACCTGCGTTATGAACACCGTTCTCGGCTTCATATTCTCCTCTTTTCCTTGAAAAAAAGGAGCTTCTTCCCGTCTGGAAGAAGCTCCTTTCCTGGTTCCTCCGCTCAACCTTCATGCCTGCGTATCGAAAAGCGCTCCAAGCATCTCGTTGATGTGCTCAATGAATCGAACCATCTCGTCAGATGGAATTTTCCGAACGATCTCGTCGCTTTGTGCGTCGATGACCTCCACCTGATAGACATCCGCTTCCTTCCGGTAACGAAACTTCAGATTCCGACCGAAGACGCTTGCCATCTTCTCGGCCTGGTCGAGAAGACGCTCCATTTGCGTTTCATTCTTGTGCGCCTGGCCGTTTTGCGTTTTGTCGTTTTTGATAACGTTGCCAGATTTCGGCTCCGACGCCGCCTTCAGAACCTGCGCCACCGAATCCGCTCTGGTCGTTACCGGCTCCACGCGACTCTGTGGTTCCATATTTGTTACGGTTTGAAGGTTCATTCGTCTCTCACCTCACGCGGCCGGTTTATACGGAAAAGGGAGAGGGGAAACGCTC
>CAYVKE010000011.1:0-47845 GCA_964451935.1 uncultured Synergistaceae bacterium
CGGCGGCGGGACGTTCGACGTCTCGATCCTCGACGTGGGCGAGAGCGTGTTCGAAGTGCTCGCCACGTCCGGCGACAACCGCCTCGGCGGCGACGACTGGGATATGCGCATCGTGAACTGGATCGTCGCGGAGTTCAAAAAATCCGAGGGAATCGATCTCACGAACGACAAGATGGCGGTGCAGCGTCTCCGCGAGGCCGCCGAGAAGGCGAAGGTGGAATTGTCCTCCATGCCGGAGACCACGATTTCGCTTCCGTTCATCACGGCGAACGCCTCCGGACCGAAGCACCTGGAAATTCCGCTCTCCCGCGCGAAGTTCGAAGAGATGACGAACGACCTTCTGGAACGCGTCATCACGCCGACGAAGCGGGCGCTCGAGGATTCGGGGCTGGCGACTTCGGAAATCGACAAGGTGCTTCTTGTCGGCGGCTCCACGCGCATGCCGATGGTCCAGCGGAAGATCCGGGAGATCATGGGCAAGGAGCCGACGAAGGGCATCAATCCCGACGAATGCGTGGCCGCCGGAGCCGCCATCCAGGGCGCGATCCTCACGGGGCAGCACAAGGACATCGTCCTCGTCGACGTGACGCCGCTCTCGCTCGGTCTGGAAACGCTGGGAGGCGTCTTCACGAAAATCATTGAGCGGAACACGGCGATTCCGTGCAAGAAGGTCCAGGTGTTCACGACGGCCGGAAACAACCAGACGCAGGTGGAAATCAAGATCATGCAGGGCGAACGCGCGATGGCCGCCGATAACGTCAAACTGGGCGACTTCTCCCTCGACGGCATCCCGCCTGCGCCCCGGGGCGTGCCGCAGATCGAGGTTACGTTCAACATCGACACGAACGGGATTCTGAATGTTACGGCGAAGGACAAGGGGACGGGCAAGGAACAGCACGTGACGATCCAGTCGTCGCGTCTCTCCAAGGAAGAGATCGACCGCATGCAGAGCGCCGCGGAAGAGAACGAGGAGAGCGACAAGAAGAAACGGGAGCTTGCCGAAACGCGCAACGAGGCCGATTCCCTCGTCTATGCCGCAGAAAAATTGCAGTCGGACCTTGGCGACAAAATGACCGCCGAGGAGAAGGGGCGCCTCAATACGCTCGCGGATGAGGTCCGGAACACCTTGAAGGAAGATGACGCCGCGAAGATCAAGGGCGCCTGCGAGAAGCTCAACAAGGCCGTTCAGGAGTTTTCGACGCGTCTGTACGCCGCCTCGCAGCAGGGCGGGGCGGACGCCGCGGCAGGCAAGGCGGAGGAGACTGCAAAGGACGCCGGCGCGGAGACCGTGGACGCGGAGTTCAGCGACCAGTGATTGACGAAACAGTGAAGAGGTGAGGTCGAGTGCCCGGCGCACGAGACGACTATTACGAAATTCTGGGGGTTCCCCGGGACGCGTCGGCGGCGGACATCAAGAAGGCCTACCGGCAACTGGTCCGAAAATACCATCCGGATGCGAACCCCGGAAACAAGGAAGCCGAAGAGCGCTTCAAGAAAGTGAACGAGGCGTACGAAATACTCGGCGATTCCCAGAAAAGAACGCAATACGACCAGTTCGGAACAGTCGGGGATATGCCGTCCGGAGGCAGTCCGTTCGAGGGATTCGGCGGCATGGGCGACCTCTTCGGCGACCTTTTCGAGAGCGTTTTCAGCGGCGGCGCGGGGCGGCGGCGAGCGAATCCGAACGCTCCGCGGCAGGGGGACGACCTGGAGATGGGGGTGTCCGTCACCCTCAACGAAGCGGCGACCGGGACGAAAAAGACGGTCGAGATTCCGCGGTGGGAAACATGCGGAACGTGCGGCGGAAGCGGCGCCGCTCCCGGAACGAAAGCCGAAACCTGCGAGACCTGTCATGGAGCGGGCCAGGTGGAAACGCGGCAGCAGACGCCCTTCGGACAGTTCGTGTCCGTCAATGCGTGCCCGAGATGCGGCGGGACGGGGCGGTTCATCCGAACCCCCTGTTCCGACTGCGGCGGCCATGGGCGGAAGAGGACGAGAAAGTCGGTCGACATCCGGATCCCGGCCGGTGTAGACAGCGGGACGAGGCTGCGGATTTCGGGGGAAGGGGAAGCGGGAATCAACGGCGGCCCCTCGGGGGATCTCTTCCTGGTCGTCGAGGTGGCCGAACATCCGGACTTCAAGCGGGACGGAGGGGATTTGCACCGCAAACTGTCAGTCACCTTCCCGCAGGTCGCTCTGGGGTGCACGGTCTCGGTTCCGACGCTGACCGGCGAGCCGGAACCTCTTGAGATCCCGGCCGGGACGCAACCCGGAAAGGTCTTCCGGATCAAGGGAAAGGGAATAACGCGGCTCAGGGGAGCGAGGGGCGCAGGCGACCTGTTCGTCCATCTGGCGGTCGACGTTCCGACGAAGCTGACGGAAAAGCAGCGCGCCCTTCTGGAAGCGCTGGCGAAGGAAATGAATGTCGAGGTCGCCGATCAGGGGTTGTTCGCGAAGTTCCGGACGCTCTTCGGCGGGTGAGGCCGGCGCCTGTGATACAATAACGGCGTGCGGAGACGGGGAGGCGACGGCCTCCCCTTTCGTCTCTTGCGCTCCGGAACGGGAAAAGGATATGGGGGGAACGCCATGACGCAGGACAATTTCTGGTGGTACATCACTGTGGAGGCTCCAAAGGACCGCGAGGAGTTTCTCGTTTCGCTCGCCGATCTTTCGGGCTGCATAGGAGCTGAGATGTCCGAAGCGGAGGACAATGTTCGCTCCAGGCTCTATTTCGTCTGCTCGAGCCCGCTGGAACGGTGGAACAAGGTGATTATGGAGCTTATGCTTCCGTGTCCCGACGCCCGTATCATCGATATGGGGCGGGTGGAAAACAGGGAGTGGCACACGAAATGGAAGGACGCCTTCCCGCCGAAGCCCGTCGGCTCGAAGCTGATCGTCATGGCTCCGTGGCATGACGCCGGAGCGTCCGAAGGCCGCCTCGCGGTCCGCATCGATCCGGGGTCGGCGTTCGGCACCGGATATCACGAAAGCACGCAGATCGTGCTCGAGCTTCTCGAGGATGTGGTTTTCTCCGGGGCCCGGGTCGCGGACATCGGCACGGGGTCCGGAATCCTCTTCATCACGGCGTTGCTCCTCGGCGCCGGGTCCGTTGTCGCGAGGGACGTCGATCCCGCCGTTATGGACGAAGTCCGGAAGAACATGCAGTTCAACAACATTGACCCCGCTCTCGTCGATCTCGCTCCGGGAAATCTTCTCGACGATGTGCCCGGTCCGGTGGACATCCTGACCGCCAATATTCTTTTCGAACCGCTTCTCGAAATGCTTCCGAACGTCCGGAACGTCCTGTCTCCGGAAGGAACGGCCGTTTTTTCCGGCCTTCTCGTGAAGGAGCGCGACCGTTTCCTGGAAGCTCTCCACGCCGCGGGACTTTCGGAAGAGACGGAGCTTTTCTCCGGCGAATGGTGGGGAGTGACCGCACGCACCCATGGAGCCCCTTCTCGCGGGTAGACGGATCCGGATCGTCACGCTCGGGTGCCGGACGAACCTTTCCGAGGCCGAAGCGCTCGCTTCCGCGATGGAAGCGCGGGGCGCGAGCTTCGCGGACGACGCCTCCTGGGACGCGGCCGTTCTCGTTTCCTGCTCCGTGACCGGCGAGGCGGACCGGAAGTGCCGCCAGGCTATCCGCCGCTTGCGGCGCGAGCAGCCCGGCGGACTTCTCGTCGTCTGCGGCTGCTGGGCGCAGGCGGCCGATGAGGAACAGACCCGCGCGCTGGGTGTCGACATCCTGGTTGGTAACCGCCGCAAGAGCGACATCCCGGAACTCGTGACCCGATGTCTTTCGGAGAGGAGTCCGGGGCAGGTCGTGCTTCGCGGAGACGTCCGGAACGACATGCGTTGGGACGGACTGCGCGGCGGCGGCCCCGTGATGCATACCCGCGCCTTCGTGAAGGTCCAGGACGGGTGCGACCACTTCTGTTCCTACTGCATCATCCCGTACGTTCGCGGGCGTTCGGTCAGCCGCCCGACGGAAGACGTCCTCGACGAAATCCGTTCGGTCGCTGCGGCGGGATGCCGCGAGGTCGTTCTCTCCGGGATTCACCTCGGAGACTACCGCCCGGAAAACGGCGAGTCGCTCGCCGCGCTCGTCGCCCGTGTCGCCGAAACGCCGGGAGTGGGACGAATCCGCTTCGGCTCCCTCGAGCCCTTTTCCGTAGACGAGACGTTGCTCCGCGTTCTCTCCGACACGCCCGCCTTCTGCCGGCACCTTCATTTGCCGCTTCAAAGCGGCGACGACGGAATTCTCGCCCGGATGCGGCGCGGGCATACGGCGCGGGACTTTCTCGATCTCGTCGCCCGAATACGGCGATCGCTCGGAGACGACGTCCACATAAGCACGGATGTTCTCGTCGGATTTCCCGGTGAAACCCCGGAAGCGTTCGACAATACGCTTCGCGTTCTCGAACGGGCGAGAATCGGACGCACGCATGCCTTCCCGTTTTCGCCCCGGAAGGGAACTCCGGCCGCTTCCTATCCGGATCGCGTCCCCGACGGAATCCTGTCCGAGCGCGTCCATCGCGTCCGCGACGCATCGGATGCGCGGCTCGCGGCCTATGCGCGGCGCTTTTCCGGCCGAACGGTCCGGATGCTCGTCGAGGGCGGATCGGACGCGGGCGTCGAGGGGCTGATTCCGGAGTATCTCAGGGTCGAGGCGACGGGATCCGCCGAAGCGGGGACGATCGCGAATGTCCTCGTCGCCGAAACGCGCGGGGAGCTTCTGAAGGGCAGGGTGATTCCTTCATGACGCACGCATCCGCGCGGGAAACGGCCGCGGAAGAGATCATCGGAATCGACCTCGGTACGCGTTATGCCCTGACGGCCTGTCTCCGGGACGGGAAGCCCGAAATCATTCCGAACCGATGGGGTGCGAACCGCACGCCGTCCGTTGTCGCATGGACGCCCGACGGCTTTCTGGGCGGCGAGGAAGCGCTCCGGATGGAGATTCGCGATCCGTCCCGCGTCTGGTGGGATCTGAAACGCAAAATCGGGAGTTCCTGGAGAGGGCAGTGCGGCGTTCGGCCGAAAACGGCGGAGGAGATTCTCACGCCGCTTCTCGTCCTGTTGCGCGAGGACGCCGAGGCGTGGCTCGGAACCTTCGTCTCGTCGTGCGTCCTCACGGTTCCCGCCTATTTCAGCTTTTCGGAACGCTCCGCGATCGCCCGAAGCGGCAAAAGCGCCGGGTTTCGCTCCATCCGGATCATCAACGAGCCAACCGCGGCGGCGCTCGCTTTCGGACGGCAGGGGCGGTTTCTCGTGCTGGATTTCGGGGCGGGGACGGCCGATATATCAGTTGTCGAGAGCGAGCGGGGCGTCTGGCAGGTTCTGGAGAGCACCGGGAAAAGCGACATCGGCGGACGGGATTTCGATGTCCTCCTGGCGTCGTGGCTCGCAGTGGGCATCGGCGCGCCGGAAGACGATTCCCCGTTTTGGCGGATGCTCCTGTCCGAGGCGGAACGTCTGAAGATCGCCCTGTCCGACTGCGAACAGTGCGAATGGGTTCCGTTCGGGGACTACGGCGAACACCCCCCTGTGACCGTTTCCCGGGCGGTGTTCGAGCATCTGGTCAAGGACCGGATCGCCGTTGTGGTGGACGAAGTGCGCCGCCTCTGGGACCGTCATCGGCCGGAAAAGTTGCTCTTCGTCGGAGGGAGCAGCCGGATTCCCCTGCTCCGCCGGATGCTCGAAGAACGCGTCACGCGTCCCGAACGGCTTTCCGTCTGTCCGGACGAGGCCGTCGTCTTCGGGGCGGCGCTCTCGACGACATCGGGCGAGAAGCTGCTGATCGACGTCCTTTCCCAGAGCCTCGGAATCATCGCGGCGGACGAAACGCCGGTCGCCGTCATGGAAAAGGGAACGCCGCTCCCCGCGACCGCGAGACGGGACTTCACGAGCGTGGGCTCCGGACCGCTGACGTTGCGGATCGCACAGGGAGACCCCGGATCGTATGCCCGCTGGAAGGTCATCGGGATACAGACGCTCCGCGACCTGGCGAAGGGCGAATCCGTCGGGCTCGAGTTCCGCGTCGACGGGAGCGGACTGCTCCGGATTGATATAATACGCTCCGACGGGACGGTGCTTCATATCCCGTCCGTCGAGATCGGCGAAGGGGCGACGTCGGAAGAGCGCGGGAAGATGCCCGAACTGAAGGAGCTGGAGAGCAGAATCGCCGTGATTTCCCCGAAGCTGGTTCCTTCGCAGCGGACCCGGATCGAAGCCCTGTCGCGCGCGGTCTATTCCCTCCGCGAAGGCGAGGGGTATTCGGGAGCGATAACGCTTCTGGACACGATGGTCACCGAAATGGAGAGAGCGCTGAAAACATGAACGCCGCATACGAGATCGTCGAGAACCTCGAAATACTCGGACTGACGCCGGGATCAACGCTGAAGGAAATCAGGTCCGCATTCCGGAGCCTTGCGCGCACGTGTCATCCTGACGTGGCCGGGCCCCAGTCCGAGAAGGCCTTCGAACGGATTACGGGCGCGTATATGCTTCTCAAGAACCTCTCTCCCGAACTGCTTCAGAATCCTCCCGTTCCACGGGAAAAAGCGGGAAAATCCCGTTCCCGGTCGCCGTTTTCATGGAAGCGGCGCGAACCGGATCGGGAGAAAACGCGGCGGACCGCTCAGGACGAGGCGCCCGGAAGCGAAGACGAGCACATCCGGGGGCTCAGGCTCGAAAAGGCCCTTCTCGACGCGGAGCTGGAGATGGCGAAGCTGCGGCAGCAGCTGAAGACGCAGGAGGAAGAATCCGAGGTCGGAAAGCTGATCCTTCGCCTTTCGAGCACCCACCCGACGGTTCGCATGCTCGCCGTCTCCGCTTCGGTCGAATGGATCCGCTCGCCCGTCCTTCAGAACGCCGTGGACGATATGTTGCGCCGTTTCCCGCCCGACAGGGACATGATGCTCCTGATCCCGAACCTTGCGCGGGACAGGGAGCTGCATCTGCGTTTCGCGACGGTCATAGCGGGGCGCGCCGGCAGTCTGGACGAAGCCGCGGCCCTTTTGTTCCTTCAATGGACGGGGGCGCTTCGCGAACGCGGTCCTCTCCTCGCGAAGTTTCTGGCGCATCCGTCGCATGCCGTGCTGACCGGAACGCTGCAACGATGGCCCGCGAAACATCCCGTTCCCGACGATCTGAGCCTTCTCCGGCTTTTGAGAATCGACGACGAAGATATATTGCTTCCTCTTTTGCGACTTCTCCGGGGGGCTCCCGCACCGGTTTGGGCGCGGCCCCGCCTGAAAAATCTGGCCGACGCGCATCCGTCTCCGGGCGTGAGGGTTTGGGCGCGGTCTATTGTAGGGAGTGCGGATCTGGTATAGAATGTCCTTTACGGAATTCGGAAGGGATGAGAAGCGTATGTCGTGTCTCTTTTGCGGAATGGTCGAAGGAACCGTTCCGTGCGATGTAGTCTTTCGGGACAGAGACGTCCTGGCGATACGTGATATACGCCCCCAGGCGCCGACGCATATTCTCGTCATTCCCACGCTCCACGTCGAATCCGTGGATGCCGTGGAGGATCCTTCTCTCTGGTCCCGAACGATGGACGCTGCTCGTCGTATCGCCCGGGAGCTTCATCTTCACGAGGAGGGGTACCGTATGGTTGTCAATTGCGGCGCCCTTGCTGGTCAGACAATCCCCCACCTTCATATTCACCTCTTGGCAGGACGCCCCTTCAGGTGGCCGCCGGGATAGATGCGGGTGGCAGAGAAAGGGGGGAACAGACCGTGACGACGGTGGTTCGGAGAGATAACGAATCCCTTGAGGATGCCCTCAGGAGGTTCAAGCGAGAGGTGTCGAAAGTCGGAACGCTTCGTGAGGTTCGAAAGAGGGAGCATTACGAGAAGCCGAGTGAAGCCAAGAAACTCAAGAGAGCGGCAGCGGCCCGGAATGCCCGGAAACACAAAAGCAGGGGGTAATATGCCGTGAGCGTCGGTCTTCTGAAACGAGTATCCGACGATCTTGTGGAAGCAATGAAGGCGCGGCGTGAGATGGAACTTTCCACAATTCGCATGCTGAAAGCCGAATTTCAGCGCGCCCGTGCGGAAGCGGGCCGCACCTCGGACCTGAGCGACGACGAGTGCATCGCCGTCGTGCAGCGCCTCATCAAGCAGCGCAAGGAAGCGGCGGAACAGTTCGCGGCCGGCGGCGCGCACGACAGGGCGGAAGCCGAGACGAACGAAGCGGTCTTTCTCGAACGATATCTGCCCAGGCAGCTTTCCGAAGAGGAAGTGACACAGATCGTCGAATCCTCCGCCGCGGGCGTAAAGGCTGTCGGACCCCGCGATATGGGACGAGTGATGGGCGCTGTGATGAACGAGGTGAAGGGACGGGCCGACGGCAAAAGAGTCAAGGCCGCGGTTCAGAAATATCTCGAGTCCCTCGTAAGCTGATTTTTCCCGTATTGGAAGCCGGGGTTTCCCCGGCTTTTTTTTTGCCTCCCGGCAGATCGAAAAGGTCCGAAAGTCCCGGAAAAAATACACCCCCCGGCTGGAACTACCCAACATATTGCGCTATCATGTCCTGCATTGACTATATATGGAGGATGACCTCATGCGATGTCCGAAATGCGGTTCTCTGGAGACCAGGGTGATCGAGACGCGGACGGCCGACGAGGGCCGGGTCGTACGTCGGAGGCGGGAGTGTCCGGATTGCACGGCCCGCTTCACGACCTACGAAAAGGCCGAGCTTCGTCGCGCCCTGCGCGTTATAAAGAAGGACGGCCGGCGGGAAGGGTTCGACCGGGACAAGATGATCCGCGGAATGAACAAGGCCTGCGAAAAACTGCCGGTGACGCTGGAACAGATTGAGGATCTCGCCTCCCGCATCGAGAACGAGCTGCGGCTCGAAGGATACGGAGACGTCCCTGCGGATGTCGTCGGGGGGCGGGTGATGGACGGCCTCAAACGGCTGCATCAGGTGGCGTACGTCCGTTTTGCGTCGGTGTATCGCCAGTTTTCGGATATCGAAAGCTTCCAGCACGAAATCGCACGGCTTATCGGGGAGAGGGAGTGTGTCGGGAATGGCGGAAAAGAATAGGCAGCTTTCTCAGGGGCAGCAAATGATGATGTTCCCGTCGGCGGGGGAATCGACGGATCTTGCGCTTCTCGTTGACGCCCTCGCGAAGGAGGAAAGCTCCCCCTGGGACGGGGAACGGATTCGCGACGCGCTGGTGCTGGAGGCGGGCGTGGAGCCTCTGACAGCCGCCGAAATCGCGTCGGAAATAGAGGAAGAGATCTCCGAGTGCGGCCGAAACAGGGTCACTACGGCGGTCATCCGCGAAATGGCCAATGTCCGGCTGTTCAAGAGGGGCCTGGACGCGAAAATCCAGGACCATACGATCATCGGCATCCCGGTGCACGACCTGGAAACCATGATGCTGATCCCGAACAGGGAGAACAGCAACACGACGCACAACCCGGAGTCGATCAACCTCTCCATCGCGGAGCTTGCGCTGAAGCAATACGCCCTGAGCAAGGTGTTCTCGAAGGACGTCGCCGAGGCGCACCTCGCCGGCGCGCTGCATCTCCACGACCTCGGCATGGTGAACCGTCCCTACTGTTCCGGCCAGAGCCTCGCGTACGTCGCGAAATTCGGACTGAATCTCCCTTCCATCACGAGCATCTCCGCTCCCGCGAAACATCCCGATGTCCTGCTCGCGCACCTGCTGAAGATGACGTCGGTGTTGCAGAACAACTTCGCCGGAGCCATCGGCTGGGACGCCGTGAACGTCTTCTTCGCCCCCTATATCGTCGGCCTGGACGATGCGAGGCTCCATCAGCTCGCGCAGATGCTCATCTTCGAGTTCAACCAGCTCGCAGGCGGGCGGGGCGGACAGGTCGCGTTCACGGACATCAACCTGTACTACGAGACGCCCGCGCATTTCCGGGATGTCCCGGCGATCGGACCGGGCGGCAAAGAGACGGGCAAGACGTACGGGGACTACGCGGAGGAGTCCAAACGCTTCCTGCGCGCGCTCTTCGACGTGTACCTTGAGGGCGACAGCCGGGGGCAGCCCTTTTTCTTCCCGAAACCGCTCTTTCATGTCACGGAGGATCTTTTCCGGGAGCCCGGCTGGGAGGAGATGCTCGGCCTGGCGTGCCGGGTCGCTTCGGAGAAGGGCAACACCTATTTCGTGTTCGACCGGGGCGGCGTGGCGAAGCTCAGCGAATGCTGCCGCCTGAGTTTCGAGCTGGACGAAGAGGATCTCGCGGAGGCGAGGCGGCCGTGGAAGCTCCGTTTCTGCGCGCTCCAGAACGTCACGCTGAATCTGCCTCGGTGCGCCTACCGGAGCGGCGGGGATACGGACGCGCTCTTCGAGCTGGTGGATCACTACATGGAACTTGCCGCGAAGGCGCATATCCAGAAAAAGGACTTCATCGAGAGCATCCTCCGCCTCGGGAAGCGAGGGCCGCTTTCCGTCCTCTGCATGGATCACGACGGCGAAGCGTATCTCAGGCTCGGAAAACTCAAGTATCTCATCGGAATTCTCGGCGTCAACGAGCTTGCGCAGTTCATGACGGGCAAGGAGATTCACGAGAGCAGGGAATCCATGGATCTGGCCCTCGCGGTGATCCGGTATATGGACCTCAAGTGCCGGGAACTCTCGGACAAGCTCGGGATCAATATCGTCCTGGAGCAGACGCCGGCGGAGAGCACGGCGTACCGCTTCGCGAAGCTCGACCTCAAATCGTACTGCGAAGAGGCGGCGCGCGTCGTGAAGGGAGACCGGGAGACCGGCGGCGTGTATTACACGAACAGCACGCATTTCGCCTACGGCGTTCCGATGGATCCCGCGAAGAAGGTTCTCGAGGAAGGGCGCTTCCATCCGATGATCACGGCGGGGGCGATCACCCATATCTGGATGGGGGAGCACAAGCCCGACGCAATGGCGCTGGCTTCCTTCGTGCGGAAGATCTTCCGGGAGACGGACAACGCCCAGGTCGCTTTCAGTCCGGAGTTCACGATCTGCAACGACTGCGGCCGCGTGGCGCGGGGGCTTCGGAACGACTGCGAATACTGCAGGAGCGAAAACGTCGACGGCATAACGCGGATCACGGGGTACTTCACGCGGACATCGAGCTGGAACCGCGGAAAGCGCGCGGAACTCCGGGACCGCCGGAGAAACCGGCTCGCCTGAGATCATGGCGGTTCCGATCGGAGCCTTTCTGAATCCTTCGTTTCTCGACTGGGACGGCCGGGTTTCCGCCGTCCTTTTTTGCATCGGCTGTCCCTTCCGCTGTCCGTTTTGCCACAATGCGCGGCTCGTTCTCGGCGGAGCGCGGCCCCGCTCCTTCAATCGGATCCTCGCGTCGCTGCGGAAGACGACGGGATTCCTGGACGGACTGGTCCTCTCGGGAGGGGAGCCGGCCATGCACCCCTCGCTTCCCGAAACGATCCGCGCGCTGCGGGAGGAGACGGGACTGCCGGTGAAGCTCGATACGAACGGGTTGTACCCGGAGATGCTCGCGGCGTTGCTCGGAGAGAAACTCATCGATGCGGTCGCCATGGACGTCAAGGGGCCCATGGGATCATACGGCCTTCTGGCCGGAGTGCGCGTGGATACGGATCTCATCCGGCGCTCGATGGACATTCTGACCAGTTCGGGAGTCGAGACGCTCTTCCGCACCACATACGTTCCGGATCTCATGACGGAGCGGGATCTACTCGAGATGCGCCTCATGATGCAGGACCGGGGGCGCTGGATCGTTCAGCTCTTTCGTCCCGGCGTCACGCTTGCGAAGGAGTTGCGGCAGGGGCGCAGGCCGGATGCTGCGAGATTGCGGGCGCTTCTGCCCGGCGTGGAAATCCGGGGGACGGAATAGAAAATCGCATTCCGTTCCTGTTTTTCATCGGCGTCGTTATCCGGGGAATTTGTTTTTTTGATCCGGACGGAGAGCGTCCTGTCCGCCGGGCTCCGTCATCACGGTTGTTCCGCAGAGCAAAATTCGTGTATAATTCAATCGTGCTTCGTTCCACCATATTTATTACGAGGAGGGTGTTGTGATGCGGTTACGTAAGGTACTGGTCGCTCTGCTTCTTGTGTGCGCCTTTGCGGGGGTGGCGTTTGCCGAAGACGTGATCCGGATAGGCGTGTTTCTTCCCCTGACCGGACAGATGGCTTACGGCGGACAGTTGGAGCTTGATGGCGTCAAGATGGCGCAGAAGGAACTTCCCAGCGTTCTGGGCAAAAAGATCGAACTGTTTGTCGTCGACAACAAGTCCGATAAGGTCGAGTCAGCCAATGCCGTGAAACGACTGATCGAGAAGGAAAAAGTCGTCGCCATCATCGGCACGTACGGCTCGTCCCTGGCTATGGCCGGCGGTGAAGTCGCCGAAAAGGCCGGAATCCCGGTCATGGGAACCTCCTGCACGAACCCCCTCGTAACTCAGGGAAAGAAATTCTATTTCCGCGCCTGCTTCATCGATCCGTTCCAGGGCGCGGGCGCTGCGACGTACGCCGTCGAAACGCTGAAAATGAAGAAAGCCGCTCTTATCGTTGACGTGGCGAACGACTACTCCGTGGGTCTTGCGAGCTTCTTCAAACAGTCCTACAAGAAGCAGGGCGGCGAGATCGTCGCCGAACTCAAGTACAACTCCGGCGATCAGGACTTCACGGCGCAGCTGACGGAGATCATCAGCAAGAAGCCGGACGTCCTCTTCATCCCGTCCTATTTCGCGGAGGGCGCCATTGTCATGAAGCAGGCGCGCGAACTCGGCGCCAAATTCCAGATCATGGGCGGCGACGCGATGGACAACCCCGAGATCGTCAAGATCGGCGGCGCGGCGGTTGAAGGCTTCATCCACACGACGTTCCCCTATGATCCTTCCATGAAGGACATGAGCGATATCGCGAAGAAATTCACCGAAAACTGGAAGAAAGCCTTCCCGGATAAGGAACCCAACGTCAACGCGGCGCTCGGATACGATTCCTTCATGCTCCTTGCGGACGCAATCAAGCGGGCCGGAAAAGCCGAGCCGAACGCGATCCGCGACGCCCTTGAGGTAACCAAGGGCTTCCCCGGCGTCACCGGCGCCAAAACCATCAACAAGACCCACGACGCGGAGAGCCCTGTCGGCGTCGTCCAGATCAAGGACGGAAAGAAACAGTTCGTGGGGACGGTCACCCCGCAGCTCTAGCGTTACCCGTACTGCGCACCATGGCGTATTGGGGGGAGGAGGGATTCCCTCTTCCTCCCATTTTTCTTGAGTGAGGGGGACGGCTCGTATGAGCTTTAACATGTTCGTGCAGCATCTTTTCAATGCGATTACCCTCGGATCCCTGTACGGTCTGGTCGCCATCGGCTATACGATGGTCTACGGAATCCTCAGGCTGATCAACTTCGCGCACGGCGACATCTTCATGCTCGGCGCCTATTTCATGTTTTTCGGCACGGTCACCTTCCATCTTCCCTGGGGTATCGCAGCAGTCATCGCAGTCGCCGCATCGAGCGTATGCGGTGTTTTCGTGGATCGGATCGCCTTTCGGCCCTTGCGGGACGCTCCGAGAATCTCCGCGCTGATCAGCGCCATCGGCGTTTCCTTTCTTATCGAAAATCTCAGTCTGGTTCTCTTCACGGGCCTTCCGCGCCAGGTCATGCAACCGGAGTGGATGGTGAAGATCATTACGATCGGAGAAATACGGATCCTTCCGTTGGCGATTCTCGTTCCGGTCATAACCTTCATCCTGGTGCTCGGGCTCCTCTGGATTGTCTACCGGACGAAACCCGGCCTCGCGATGCGCGCCATCTCCAAGGATATCGAAACGACGCGTCTGATGGGTGTCTCGGTCGACAAAATCATCGCTCTGGCCTTCGGCCTCGGGTCGGCGCTGGCCGCTGCTTCGGGCATCATGTGGGCGCTTCGGTATCCGCAGATTCACCCGTTCATGGGGGTCTTTCCCGGCTTCAAGGCCTTCATCGCCGCCGTTTTCGGCGGAATCGGCTCCATCCAGGGCGCCATGATAGGCGGCATGCTCCTTGGGCTTATCGAGATCATGATCATCGCTTTTTTCCCGTCTCTTTCAGGATATCGCGACGCGTTCGCCTTTATCCTCCTGATCGTCATCCTTCTCATGAAACCCACCGGGCTCATGGGAGAGAAGCTGGAGGACAAAATCTGATGAATACGAAAATAAGGAACTCCACTCTGAATATACTGCTGATCGCTCTTCTGGGCGCCTTTCTCTGGTGGGGCGAACGCAATCTGGACGGGTATCAGATACAGGTTCTCAACCTCATCGCCGTGAACGCGATCCTCGCCCTGAGCCTGAACCTGATCTACGGCTTCACCGGAATGTTCTCCCTCGGGCACGCCGGATTCATGGCGATCGGGGCGTACGTATCCGCGCTCCTGATCCTGAGCCCGGCGCAAAAAGAGATGATGTGGATCCTGGAACCCGTCATCTGGCCCTTTTCCGTCATGCATGCGCCCTTTCTCGTCTCCGTCATCGCCGGAGGACTTGCGGCCGCATTGATCGGTCTCCTGATCGCTCTTCCCGTCCTTCGTCTCGGCGGCGACTATCTCGGGATCGCGACGATGGGGTTCGCCGAGATCATCCGCGTCGTCATCACGAACATAACGCCGATCACGAACGGATCGCTGGGCCTCAAGGGAATTCCCGATTACGCGGGGCTTTGGTGGAACTTCGGCTGGTTCCTCTTCACGCTGTACTTCATGCTTCGGCTGGTGAACAGCAATTTCGGCAACGTTTTCAAGGCGATCCGGGATGACGAAATCGCGGCCAAGAACATGGGGATCAATACGTTCCGCTACAGGGTCATTTCGTTTTCGATCGGCGCGTTCTTCGCCGGCGTGGGGGGAGCGCTCATGGGGAGCCTCATCACCACGATCGACCCGAAAATGTTCTCCTTCCTTCTGACGTACAACGTCCTGATGATCGTCGTCACCGGAGGACTCGGCTCCCTCACGGGGAGCATTCTGGGCAGCGTCGTGATTACGATCCTTCTGGAATGGCTCCGGTTCGTGGAAAACCCGCTGACCATCGGCTCCTTCGAGATCCCGGGCATTCCCGGAATGCGCATGGTCGTGTTCTCCCTTCTTCTCATCATCATCATTCTGTTCCGGCGCGAGGGGATCATGGGGATGAAAGAATGGAGCTGGGACGGTTTCTTCGCCCGGTTCGGCAAGGGGGGAAAGACCGAATGACGACGCGCGCGGAACGACCCTACGCCCTCGAAACGCAACATCTCACGATTCGCTTCGGCGGACTGACCGCCGTCAACGATCTGAACCTCGCCGTCCCCCACGGAAGCATCGTCGGCCTGATCGGCCCGAACGGCGCGGGGAAGACGACGGCGTTCAACATCATCACGGGGTTTTACCGGCCGACGGAGGGAAAGGTGCTCTTCTACGGCGAGGATATCACTGGGCGAGCCCCGCATCTGGTCTGCAAGACGGGAATTTCCCGGACATTCCAGAACATCCGCCTCTTCTCCAATGAGACGGTTCTCCAGAACGTCATGATCGGATGCCATGTCCGCCAGAAGAGCGAATGGTGGATGGCTCCGCTCATGCTCCCGCTGTTCAACCGGGAGGAAAAGGCCATTCGCGAACGCTCGCATCACCTTCTCGAATCGATCGGTCTGCTGCCGTACGCAAACGAGATTTCGAGTTCCCTCCCCTATGGGGCGCAACGGCGGCTCGAGATCGCGCGCGCGCTCGCGACGGAGCCGCGTTTCCTCCTTCTCGACGAACCCGCGGCGGGCATGAATCCCCAGGAGTCCCTCGAACTCATGGGGTTCATCCGGGCGCTCCGGAAGGAATACGACCTGACGATTCTCCTCATCGAGCACGACATGAAGGTCGTCATGGGCGTGTGCGAGTATATCTGGGTGCTCGATTACGGCGTCCTCATCGCCGAGGGCGGTCCGCAGGCGATTCAATCCAATCCCAAGGTCATCGAGGCATACCTCGGGGAGGAGGTCACGGCCGATGCTTAAGATAGACTCCCTCCACGTGTATTACGGAGGCATCCACGCGGTCAAGGGCATCACCATCGAAATTCCGAGAGGAAAGATCGTCACGCTGATCGGGGCCAACGGCGCGGGAAAGAGCAGCACGATTCGCGCGATCGCCGGGCTCGTCAAGCACATTCAGGGGCATATCGTCTTCACGGGGCGTGACGGAAAGGAAACGGAGCTGACAGGCAGAACCCCGGAAACCATGGTGAAACTGGGCATCGCGATGAGCCCCGAGGGGCGCCGCATCCTGCCGCACCTCACGGTCGAAGAGAACCTGCGCCTCGGCGCGTACATACGCTCCGACGAAGACGGCATCGTCCGCGACATCGATATGGCGTACTCGCTCTTCCCGAGGCTTCGCGAGCGTTCCTGGCAGCGCGGAGGGACGCTCTCGGGCGGAGAACAGCAGATGCTCGCCGTCGGTCGCGCGCTCATGAGCCGGCCGGATCTCGTCATGCTGGACGAGCCGTCTCTCGGTCTCGCTCCGCTGTTGGTCAAGGAGGTTTTCGACATCATCCGGCAGATCAACAGCGAGGGGAAAACGGTGTTGCTCGTGGAGCAAAACGCTTTTGCGGCGCTCAAGGTCGCGGATTACGCGTATATTCTCGAGGTCGGAAGCGTCGTCCTTGAAGGAACGGGCGAGCAGCTTCTGAGCGATTCCCGCGTGAAGACGGCGTATCTTGGCGGATAATGGCGCGCAGGAACGTCTTTCCGGTCTGAACGGACAGACGCATCATGGGGCGCGGGCGTTTCGCCCCGCCCCTTTTTGGTGGACTCCCGCAGTCCTTTGGGCGATAATAGAACAAACGAAAGACGAACACCTGTCCTCACGGGGGGGAAATGCGGTGAAATTGCGCTTCAACCTGCCGAATATGTTGAGTCTGCTTCGAGTGTTCCTTGCTCCGCTGGTTCTGATCTTTCTCACGCTCAAAATCAGTTCGCCAATTCGCGCCTTCGAGTCGGTCGGAATATCCGTGAGCTACGGAGACATCCTCGCCGGCGTCGTCTTCATCCTCGCCGCCCTTACGGATACGGCCGACGGCTACATCGCGCGAAAAAAGGGGATGGTGACGAATCTCGGGAAGTTCATCGATCCGCTGGCGGACAAGATTCTCGTCATCGCAGCCCTGATTTCTCTCGTGGAGTTGCAGCGTCTGCCCGCGTGGATCGTCGTCGTGATCATCTCGCGCGACTTCATCGTGACGGGCGTTCGGATGGCTGCGGCCGCTGAAGGCGTCGTCATCGCCGCGTCGAAGGGCGGAAAGGTGAAGACGGTCGCCCAGATCGTCGCCATCTGTCTGCTCATTTTCAACCTTCCCGGAGGCATGGCCGCCATGTGGTTCGCGATGTTCCTGACGGTCTGGTCCGGGATGAATTACCTGATCAAGGGCAAAGGTCTGCTTCTGGATTCGTGACGAATACCATCCGCAGAAGCCGCTTTCCGGACACCCCGTTCCCGCCGTTGGCTGTCCGTTCCGCACTCCTCCGCGAACCCCTTGAGTCGATGCCGCGATGCTGATGATCAATCCGCTGTATTGCCCGTCACAAACGGCGTATCTATGGGATAATAAAAAACTGTGCATGGAACGATGCGCCAGACTCTTTTTACGAGGTGACCTGTATGCTTGAACGGATCAAGCGCGCGCTGGGGCTCGACCCCAATGAACGCGCGCTCTCTCGATATCGGGGCGTCGTCGCCCGGATCAACGAACTGGAACCCGAAATGCAATCTTTGGATGACGAAGCCCTTCTGGCGAAGGGACCGGAGTATCGCGGCCGGCTGGAATCGGGAGAAACGCTCGACGACCTGCTCCCGGAGGTTTTCGCGCTCGTTCGTGAAGTGTCCCGCCGCACGATCGGCCTGCGCCATTTCGACGTCCAGCTCATGGGCGGCATGGCGCTCCACGAGGGCAAGATCGCGGAGATGAAGACCGGCGAGGGAAAGACGCTGGTCGCGACGCTGGCGGTCGTCCTGAACGCGCTCTCCGGAAAGGGAGCGCACGTGGTGACCGTCAACGACTATCTCGCCCGCCGCGACGCGAACTGGATGGGGCCCGTCTACCGGGCGCTCGGACTCTCCGTCGGGGTCATCTACGCGTTCATGGATCAGGAAGAACGGAGACAGGCCTACCTGGCCGACGTCACGTACGGGACGAACAGCGAATTCGGATTCGATTACCTTCGCGACAACATGGCCATCGCCGAGGAGCATCTCGTCCAGCGGGAACACAACTTCTGCATCGTCGACGAAGTCGACTCCATCCTTATCGACGAGGCCCGGACGCCGCTGATCATCTCCGGACCTTCGGACGATTCGGTCGAGCTGTACGTCACGGCCGACCGGACAGCCCGGCAGCTTCGCGAGGGGCAGGATTTCGAGAAGGACGAGAAGGAACGGAACATTTCGCTGACGGAAACGGGCATCGCGAAGTGCGAAAAGCTCGTCAACCTGCCTGCGCTCTTTTCGGATGCGGCGCATTCGGACCTCGCGCACCGAATCAGCCAGGCCGTCAAGGCGCACGTGCTTTTCCAGCGGGATGTCCACTATGTCGTGAAGGACGGGGAAATCGTCATCGTGGACGAGTTCACGGGGCGCCTGATGTTCGGCCGCAGGTACTCCGACGGCCTTCACCAGGCGATCGAGGCGAAGGAAGGCGTCCGTGTCGGGCGCGAGAGCCAGACGCTCGCGACGATCACCATACAGAACTACTTCCGGATGTACCGGAAGCTCGCCGGAATGACGGGAACGGCGTTTACGGAATCCGAGGAATTCAAGGACATCTACGGTCTGGGCGTTCTCGTCCTGCCGACGAATCAGCCGATGATACGAAAGGACAACCCCGACGCCATCTACCGGACGGTTATGGAAAAGTTCGCCGCCGTCGCGGAGGAGGTTGAGGAGGCCCACAAGGCGGGCGCTCCCGTGCTTGTCGGCACGACCTCCATCGAGAATTCCGAGCGGGTCAGCAAGCTCCTTCGGGCCCGGAAAGTCCCGCATCAGGTGCTGAACGCGAAGCATCACGAGATGGAAGCGCAGATCGTGGCGCAGGCGGGACATCTCGGCGCCGTCACGGTCGCCACGAATATGGCGGGACGCGGGACCGACATCATCCTTGGAGGCAATCCGGATTTTCTCGCCCGCGAGGATCTGCGGAAGGACGGCGTCGATCCGGCGCTGGACGCGGATGCGTTCCGGGAGCGCCTCGAGATCCGTCGTGCGGAGTGTTCGTCGGAACGGGAAAAGGTCGTTGCGCTCGGCGGATTGCACATTATCGGAACCGAACGCCACGAAGCGCGCCGAATCGACAACCAGCTCCGCGGACGGTCCGGACGACAGGGCGACCCGGGGGCGAGCCGTTTCTACCTGTCGCTCGAAGACGATCTTCTCCGGCTTTTCGGCTCGGAGCGCATTCAGGGACTCATGGAAAAGTTCGGGATGGAGGAAGGAGAATCCATCGAACATCCGCTCCTGACGAAGGCCATCGAGTCCGCGCAGAAGAAGGTCGAAGCGATGCACTTCGACATCCGCAAACAGCTTCTCGCCTACGACAACGTCATGAACCGGCAGCGCGAGGCCGTGTATGACGAACGTCAGAAGATCCTCTCCGATCCCGATATTCTGTCGCACGTTCAGGAGGTTCTCGAAGGCGTCGTCGAGGATATCCTCGACCGGTCCTTCCCGGAAGAGGGAGACTGCGACCCGGCGCGGGCCCTGTCCCGCCTGAAGGCCGTTTTCGGCCCCGGCTTCGAGGCGTACCTGGCGGACGTCGACACCGTCGCGCTCCTGGCGCCCGTGAGGGATGACATCAAGGACGAGGTCCGAAGACGATTTCTCGCCAAGGTGGAGACGCTCGGTGGTGACGTCGCTGGGAGACTCTACCGCTTTATCGTTCTCAATACGCTGGATTCGAACTGGAAGGACCACCTCCTCGCGATGGACGAACTGCGGCGCGGAATCGGGCTTCGGGCCATCGGACAGAAGGATCCGCTTCTGGAGTATCAGTTCGAATCCTACAATCTCTTCCAGGAAATGATGGAGCGCGTGCGGGAATCGATCGCCGAACTCGCGTTCCGCGTCACGATCGTATCGGAGGAGCCCGGGAGGGGATATCGCTCGCCGCGTCCGGCAAGAGAGGAACGGGACGCGCTGCTTCCGTTCCCGAAACAGGAGACGTATCAGACGGGCGGGGATGAACGTCCCCAACCTGTCCGGAGAGGACAGAAAGTGGGACGGAACGATCCGTGTCCGTGCGGCAGCGGCAAGAAATACAAACACTGCTGCGGACGGAACGCATAGGAGGGATGCGCATGCCGGGATTCCGAAAGGCCGGGAGTGTTTTTCTCGCGTTTTTGTGGTTTGCGTTTTTGCCGGAAATATCGAACGCGGCGCCCCTGGCCGCAAAAGCGCAGGCGGAACAGACTGAGGAAACGCCGATCGAGCGGATGATCCAGGAAGCCCCCGATTTCAGCGCGTTCCCGAAAGCGGACGGAATCGTCTGGCTGAAGGATTTGCGGTATTCGATGGCCGCCGATGGAAGCATGACCCGGATGTCCCGTTTCGTCATTCTCGGGAAACCCGCGCTCGGCGAGCAATGGAGAAACTGGACGTTCACGGTCCCCGCAGGCGGGAACGTCGAGGTTCGCGACGCGAAAATCTACGATCCCGGAACGGGCAGAATGGTCGTTCCGGTCATCCCCCGCACGTATGAAAGCGGCGGGACGCGGCTTGTGGAAATTCGTTTTCCGCCTCTCCGGGAGGAACAGATTCTGGTCCTGTCCGTTTCCGAGACGTTCCCCAGGCATTTCGGCGTGGATGACCTCGTGTGGATCTCCGATGAGTTGCCTCAGTGGGAACAGCGGATCACGGTGAACGTTCCGTCCGGGAGCGACCTCGCCGTTCTTGGCGGAGACACCCCGTCCATAGAGGAGACACGGACAGGGAAACAGTACCGCTTCAACATCGTCAACACGCCGGCCGTCCGGCGGCTCTCGCTTCTCGGCGACACCCGGAAATTCGTCGCCTTCGGAATGCGCAAGGGGACGGAGCCCGTAACCCGGTTGCTGCGCTCCATGGAGACGCGCGTGATCCCGGCGCCCCCTGCGGTTCTGGGGAAGGTTCTGAACTCCGTCAACAAGGTGAAGGCCGGAGAATCGATCCTTTCGTTCGTGGCGTCATCCGCGTCGCTCTCCGCCCGAAGGGAAAGCGGGATCGGGACGAATGTCCGGCCCGAGATCCCCGCGGAAGGTCCGTGGACCGAGTGGGAAAAAGTCCTCATTCTCGCGAAGTGGCTTCAGCAGGCCTCCTGGACGACCCGGGTCTGCTGGCTTTCGGCCGCGCCGCTGAACGATCAGGCTCCGGCCACGGAGGGCCTTGTGCTGCGTCCGGTTCTTGAAGCGTCCTGTTCGGGACAGGAGCCGTTCTTTCTCGATCTTTCGCAGGGAATCACGATGGAGACGCCATCCGCCCTATGGGGAAGGACCGTGTACCTCCTCTCGCCGAAAGGTCTCGAAGAACGGCGCGTTTCTTCCGGGAGAGCGAGGGAGCACAAGCTCATCTTCCGGTGGGATCTGGAGCTTCTCGGAGACGGAGCGATCTCGGGCATGCTCGATGTGACGGCGCGCAACGGATGGGCGGATATCCTGATCGGAGATCGCCGCGTCGGGCCGGAGGACGGACTCCGCATTCTCGAGGACCTCGGAGTTTCGCTGAGCGACGTCGAGTCGCAGGACATCCAGGGAACGCGGTCGGGATTCCGCATCACGGCCGCCGTTCATCCGAAACGGGGCATTTCCGCCGGACGGGATATGCTGGTGGCCCTTCCTCTCGTCATGCCGGACGTCCTTGTGGATGTCGCGAAGGCGCAGCCTCCTTTCACGGTTCTCTTCCCGTTTGTGGTCGAACAGACCTTCGAACTCCGGTATCCCGCAGGCGCGACGCTGCTTCCGATGTCTCCCGCGCCGGCCAGGACGATGGAAAAAGTTCTTTATGACGAAACATTGAGTCTGCACGAACGGAAACGGTTCATTTCGGGTTCATGCAGAATCATCGTGAAGGGGGAGTCGTTCGAGGAGTCCGCCTCGAAGGCGTTTGCGGAATCCATGCAGCGATGGTACGACTTCACGCACCGGACACTTCCCGTACGCCTGGGACGCGCGGGACAATAACGGAGGCTATGGCATGGCGGATATGGCGGAGAGTCTGAAGAAGAGCATCAGGGAGGCGCTCGTTTCCTGCGCTTCCGAATTGGGCGCCGAAACGGCGTCGTTGCCGGACGTTCTTCTGGAACGTCCGAAAAGGGAGGATCAGGGCGACTGGTCGACGAACGCCGCGATGCAGCTCGCGCGTTCCCTGAAAAAAAATCCCCGGGATGTGGCCGCAATGTTGCGGGATCGCATTCCCACCGGAAAGGGCGTCGATCGGATCGAGGTCGCCGGTCCCGGTTTCGTGAACTTTTTCCTGACGCGTTCGTGGATGTCCGACTCGGTCGTCACGGTCCTCCGCGAGGGGACGTCCTACGGCCGCTCCGATCTCGGCGCCGGCAGGAGAGTCCAGGTCGAGTTCGTGAGCGCGAACCCGACGGGGCCGCTGCACGTCGGTCACGGCCGCGGCGCTGCGGTCGGCGATATCGTGGCGCGCATCCTCGCCTTCTCGGGACATCGCGTCGAACGCGAGTATTACATCAATGACGCCGGATTGCAGATGTCGATCCTCGGGCGATCCACCCAGGCGCGATACTTCGAGCTTCTCGGCGCCGCAGCGACGGCGCCCTTTCCGGAGGATGGCTACAAGGGAGCGTATATCTACGATCTGGCGAAGGCCGTCATAGCGGAGAAGGGGGATTCCCTCCTGTCCGCGCCCCTCGCCGACTCCCTCCCGTATTTCAAACAATTCGCCGGAGACAGGATCCTCGCGACGATTCAGACGGACCTTTCGGACTTCGGCGTCCATTTCGACGTCTGGTTTTCCGAAAAGAGCCTCTACGTCGCCGACGATGTCCCGAAAACCATGGAATTCCTCAGGGAGCGGGACTACGCCTTCGAGCAGGACGGGGCGCTCTGGTTCAAGACGACCGGCTTCACGGACGAAAAGGACCGCGTGCTGATCCGTTCCAACGGAGTCCCCACGTATTTCGCGTCCGACATCACGTATCACAAGAACAAGTTCGACCGGGGCTTTTCCCGCGTCATCGACATCTGGGGAGCGGACCATCACGGATACGTTCCGAGGATGAAGGCGGCGGTCGAAGCCCTGGGGCGGAATCCCGAGGATCTGTCCGTCCTGCTGATCCAGTTCGTCAACCTGCTTCGCGACGGAACGCCCGTGGCGATGTCCACCCGTTCGGGAGAATTCGTCACGCTCCGTGAGGTCCTCGACGAGGTCGGCGTGGATGCGACGCGGTATTTCTTCGTCATGCGACGGAGCGACAGCCATCTGGACTTCGATCTGGAACTCGCGAAACAGCAGTCCAACGAGAACCCCGTCTATTACATCCAGTACGCGCACGCGCGGATCCGGAGCGTCCTTCGGGAAACCGAAGCGCGCGGCGTCGTTCTTCCGGACGTGGAGAGCCTTCTGGAATACGAATTCGCCTCGGAGGAGGAAAAACGCCTGATCGCCTGTCTCGACGAATTCCCGAAGGAAGTGGAAAAGGCCTCCCGCGAACTGGCGCCTCATGTGATCGCCTCGTACGCCTATTCGCTGGCGGGGGCGTTCCACTCCTTCTACAACGCGCATCGCATTCTCGGAGAAGAGGAGGCGACGATGAAGTCGCGGCTGCTGCTTGTCCGTGCGACCGGAATCGTCCTCGGAAGCGCGCTCGGGCTTCTCGGAATCAACGCTCCGGAGAGGATGTAAGTGCTTCGGCTCCGCTGGATCGTCTTCGCCGCGATCGTCATTCTTTTCGTCACGATCATGGGCACGGCGTACATCCTCGAGTGGCGTCAGGTCGATCGCCTCTCTTCGACGCTGGACGAACGCATGGAGCTGCTTGTCGCAAAAACCCGCTCGCTGCAGGATCTGCGAGAGCGAATCTCTTTCTACAGCACGGCGGAGGGAGTCGCGCATCTGGCCCGGGACCAGTACAATCTCGTCATGCCCGGCGAGATAATCTACCGGATTGTCGTCACGTCGAAAGACGTATTGCCGAAAAAGTGACGAAAGCGTATAATCCCATTCTGTGTTTCCCTGCCTCGCGAACGAGGCCATATGTCCATAGGGAGGAGGTGACAAGCGTGCGACCATACGAAATGATGATGATCGTCAATGCTGATCTGGAAGATCCGAAGGAAGAAATAACGAAGGTGGAAGAGGTCGTGCGAACGCTTGGCGGAGAGATCGCCAAGACTGACGTCTGGGGAAAACGGCGATTCGCGTATCCCATTCGGAAGAAACAGGAAGGGGTATATGCGTTAAGCTCTTTTTCCGTTGAACCCGGCCAGATAGTCGAACTCAAACGGCTTCTGAGCCTGCGGCAAAACCTGATGCGGACCATGATCGTCTGCCTGGACGAGGAGTAGTCCGATGGCCCGGGGGTTCAACAAGGTCATTCTGATGGGGAACCTGACGAAGGATCCCGAAATCAGATACACCGTCAACAAGCAGGCGGTGGCGAGCTTTACGGTCGCCATCGGAAGCCAGTGGAAGGGCGGGAACGGCGAGCTTCAGGAACGTACCGACTTCGTGCCGGTCGTTGTCTGGGGCGCCCAGGCCGAAAACTGCGAAAAATACCTTCGAAAGGGGCGTCCGGTGCTCGTCGAGGGACGGATTCAGGTCCGAAACTACGACGCCAAGGACGGAACGAAACGCTGGGTGACGGAAGTCGTCGCCTCGAGCGTCGTTTTCCTTGGAGGACGAAAGTCCGATGAGCAGGGCGGTTCCGAGGGTGGCGAGTTCGGCAGTCTCCGGGAAAAAGGATTCGGGGGCGACGATTTCCCCATGGATATTTCCCAGGTTGGCGCCGGAAACGAAGACGAGGTTGAGATCCCCTTCTAGGGGAGTGAAAGGAGGACCACACATGGCCGCATACGGATCCGGCCCTGCAGGCGGCGGAGCCGGTGGCGACAGGCCGCGCGGCGGCGGCGCCGGGGGGCGCAGAGGCGGAAAACGGCGCCCGAAGGTCTGTTTCTATTGCGTCGATAAGGTCGAACACGTCGATTACAAGGACGTCGAAAAACTGAGAAAATACATCAGCGATCGCGGCAAGATTATGCCCCGACGCGTGTCCGGCAACTGCGCGAAGCATCAGCGGCAGTTGACCACTGCGGTGAAGCGGGCGCGATATATGGCGTTGCTTCCCTACGCCCTGGACTAGGGATTCTGCGCGAATTCGGTACGATCACTGTGCGAGGGGGGCGGCGAATCGCTTCTCCCCTCTTTTTTATTTTTTGTCGAGAGGAGGGAATCCGTGATATCGACGCGTAACATGGTGGAAGCCTCCCTTCTGGCCGGACTTGCGGCTGCGCTCTTTCTCGCCGCGCGGTTTCTTCCCGTCGCGGGAATCGCCTTTTCCTTTCTGTGTCCCGCGCCTCTTGTCATTCTCGGCCTCAGGCACAATATCAAGTCGGCGTTCCTCGGCCTTATTGCCGCGACGGTTGTCGTCCTCATGCTTTCCGGTCCGACCGGGGCGGTTTTCTTCTTTCTGGGATTCGGCGTGCTCGGCGTCGGGCTCGGCGTGCTTGCGCAGCGATGTTCCCGCGGCGTCGACGTCATTCTCTACGGCATTCTCGTCTCCCTGGGAAGCAAGATCCTGTTGATGTTCGTCGCGAAGGCCCTCACCGGCGTGGACCCGTTCGCTCTGGACCCGAAGGAGATGACGGAGATCGTCGATCGCGTCTTCGGATTCTACGGAACGGTCGGCGCTTCGGCGAATGCGCTCGCGGAGGCGCGCGAGCAGGTCGCAGCCGCGCTTCGCCTTCTTCCGACCATTTTCCCCGCCATCCTGATCATGGCGTCCGCTCTCGATTGTTACCTGAGCTACGCGGTAAGCGCCGTCGTCGTTCGCCGCACCGGAGGCGCCATGCCGTCCCTTCCAACTTTTTCCGAATGGCGTTTTTCGAAGAGCGTTCTGGGGGCGCTGATCGTTTCACTGTTCCTCCCCTTTTTCGGGCAGGAAACCATGTGGGGCGTCCTCGCCGGGAGGATAAGCGTCAACCTCAAGATGTGCGTTCACGTCATCTTTCTTCTTCAGGGTGTTTCGCTCCTGTGGTTTTTTCTTAAGAAATGGAACTGGAAGGCGCCTTTCGCCGCGATTGTTATAATATTGGTCGTATTTATCCCGCTGTTTTCGACTGTAGCGGTCATAGCGGGCGTGGGGGACATGTGGTTCGATTTCAGAAAGAGGATTGGGAGGTGGAGTGCATGAAGGTCATCCTGCTGAAAGATGTCCCGAAGCTGGGAAAACGAGGGGATCTCATGGAAGCGTCCGAAGGATACGCCCGGAATTTTCTGATTCCCAAAGAACTTGCGGAAGAGGCGACTCCTTCGAAACTGAACGAATGGAAGGCGCGCCACGAATCGCGGCAGAATCGCGAGGAGAAGAACCGGGCGCTCGCCGAAGAGCAGCGGCGGAACCTGCAGGGACGAAAGGTCGTGCTCTCGGTGAGCGCCGGAGAGAAAGGCAAGCTCTTCGGGAGCATCACGGTCGCCGATATCGCCGACGGCATAGAGGCGCAGCTCGGGATCAAAATCGATAAAAAAGACGTCCGCCTTGAGGAAACGGTGCGGCATACGGGGGCCTACCCGGTGGTCCTTCGCCTGTTCCCCGGCATCGAAGCGCAGATGACCCTTCAGGTCGACGGGGCGTAACGGTGGCGGAAGGAAGTTTCGAGAGAAAACCGCCGTACAGTCTCGAGGCCGAGCGGGCCGTTCTCGGCGCGTGCCTGATGGATCGCGACGCGCTGAACCTCGTCACCGAGATGCTTTCGGCCGAGGACTTTTACGACCTGTCGAACCGGACCGCGTATGAACTGATCCTCGATATGTCCCAGAAGGATATCGCGGTCGACCCGCTGACGCTTCTCGAGGAAATGTCCCGTTCGGGGAAGGGAGATCGCCTCGGGGGACAGCCCTTCGTCGCGTCGCTCGTCGATCAGGTGTCGAGCACCGCGAACGCGGAGTTTTACGCGCGCATCGTCAAGGACAAGGGCGTTCACAGGCGGCTCATTGCGGCCGGAGCGAGCATTACGCGCCTCGGCTATTCGGAGGATATGGACATCGAGGAAATCCTGGAAGAGGCGGAACGGGCGGTCTTCGAGATCGCGATGCACCGCAACAGGACGAATTTCCGTTCCATAGCGGATGTCCTCGGCCAGGCGTTCCACACGATCGAGGAGCAGTATCACCGGTCCGATCAGGACGTCCTCGGACTGCCTTCCGGGTTTTCCGAGTTCGACCGGATGACCGGCGGGTTTCAGCCAGGAAGTCTGAATATCATCGCGGCGCGCCCGTCCATGGGAAAGACGGCGCTTGCGATCAACATGGCGCAGTATTGCGGCGTCTCGCGCGGCGCTCCCGTTTTGATCTTCAGCCTCGAAATGGGCGCGGAGCAGCTTGTGCAGCGAATGCTCGGAGCGGAAGCGCGCATCAATATCCACGAGCTTCGCACCGGGGCGTTCGCCGAGTCGGCCTGGGACGATCTCGCGAATGCCGCAGGCAGGCTTTCTTCGGCGCCGATCTATATCGACGACAGTTCGATGCTCTCGACGCTCGAATTCCGCGCCCGGTGCCGGCGTTTCCAGTCCCGCTACAAGAACGTGGGACTGATCGTCGTCGACTATCTGCAGCTCATGAGCTACGCGCGGAAGATCGACAACAAGCAGCAGGAAGTCGCGGAAATATCGAGAGCCCTGAAGGGCGTCGCGCGGGAACTCAACGTTCCGATCATCGCGCTCTCGCAGCTCTCCCGCGCCGTCGAACAGCGAACCGACAAGAAGCCGCAGCTTTCCGACCTCCGCGACAGCGGCGCGATCGAACAGGACGCCGATATCGTCGTTTTGCTCTACAGACCGGGGTATTACGATTCCCCGGGGCAGGAAGACGAAGAAAACCCGCTCGCCTATCTGAACATCGCCAAGCACCGGAACGGCCCGACAGGCGAAGTGCAGCTCGTGTTCCTGAGAGAATACACGAAATTCGAGAACCCGGCGCGATCCTTTTAGGTGGTTTTATCGACTCGCCTTGGGGAAACAGGCGGTATGATAGTGCGGAAACACAAAGGGAGCGAAGAACGATGTCAGGCATGATGAACTTCCTTCAGGATGACGGAATTCCGAAAAAGCCGGAGCTTGCGCATATTCCGGTCGGATCGATTCTTCCGAATCCCAGGCAGCCCCGCCAGCATTTCGATGCGGACGAACTCGCGCAGCTCGCCGACTCCATTCGCGAAGTCGGCGTGTTGCAGCCGATCGTCGTCTGCAGACAGGATCAGGGGTACGAGCTTGTCGCGGGGGAGCGGCGTCTCCGTGCGGCGAAACTCGCCGGACTCGAGACCATCCCGGCATTGATCGCCGAGGTGACCCCCTCCGAGCAGCAAATCTTCGCGCTCGTGGAAAACATCCACAGAAGCAACCTCTCCGCCGTCGAAGAAGCCCAGTGTTTTCGGGACATCCTGGACCGGACGGGCTGGACGCAGGTCGACGCCGCCAGAAGGGTCGGGCTTTCGCAGGCGTCGCTCGCCAACAAGCTTCGTTTGCTTCGTCTCGATCCGGAGGTTCAGAAGCTCGTCATCGAGGGACGTCTCGGAGAACGTCAGGCGCGCGCGCTCGTCGGTCTTCCCGAGGAAGAGCAGCGTTCGCTCGCGAAAGAGGCCGTGGAAAAGAGCACCCCTGCGGAAGAATTCGAACAACTCGCCAGGGAAAAGGGGCCGAAGGGAACACGGCGTTCCGGACGGAAACAGAATCTTCCGTTTGCGGGACCCGACGGACCGACGGGCGAGCTTTTGAAGGAACTTGCGGCGCTGGTCGAAGGAAATCGCAAGAAGGGGATCCCGATCGCCTGGAAGGTCAAGGAACTTGCGCAACGCGAACTCGTCGTCGAAATAACGGTGGATCTCTCGAAACGAATGGATTCGAACGAGGAAAGGCAGTGATCATGCGGTGGCGGTGAAACGGACGAAAAATCAGGATTCATCGTGTTCCCCTTCTCTTGAGACAGATCTTCCGCTCGTTCCGGAACGTTCCCTGACCGTCCTCTGGTTGGTGTGTCTCGCTCTGCCCAACATCGTCTTCTCGGGCGGCTTCTGGTTCCAGACGCTTCACCTGATGAAGTGGGTCGTCGCGATGGTCCCCGTCGGGATCGCGTGCTTCATCGCCGGCTATCGCCTCTTGCGGCGCGGCGGAGAGAAGGTCCCGGTGCGCATCGACCTTTTCGGAGCGCTGTGGCTGGTCATGCTTCTCTATATGACGGCGCAGCCGCTCTGGGTCAACGTCCGGTCAACGCCGACCTTCTTCCGGGAGTGGTTCTTCTTCGCGTCGATGTGGGCGATGTACGTTCTCACGTACAACGCTTTCCCGGGGACGCGTTTCGGCGCGATCGCGCTCGGCGCCGCGCTGAACGGAGCCGTCAGCACGTTCTTCGCCGAATTGCAGATCCGCAACCTCAGCGACCCCTTCCCGTTCATCCTTCCGACGCCCGGGAACTACATCGCGAACACGGGGCAGCAGGAGATGTTCGGCCTTTGGCTCGCCATCGCGCTGCTCTGCTCCCTGTACCTGTACGTGTCCTGCATCCCGGCCATGGAACGCCGACGGGGGCGTTCGTCGCCGGTCGCTGCGTACTTTGCCCTCGTCCTCATTCTCATCAATGCCTGGGGGCTCTGGGGAACGACAACGCGATCCGCCCTCGGCGGTTTTTTCGCCGCGCTGATATTCCTCCTGATCCTCTATGTCCGGAGCGGCGACGTGCAACGGCGACGTCGTTTCTACGCCGGAGTGCTCCTGGTTCTGTTCGCGTTCTCGTGCAGCGTGGCGTTCAATTCTTCCAGGAGCGGATCTCTGAAGAGCAAGGTGCAGGACCTTTTCGAAAACCCGACGGAGATCGGCGGCCGGGACGGCATCTGGCGAACGTCCTGGACGATGTTCACGACGCATCCCGTGCGGGGCGTCGGGCTGGGGCAGTACAAATGGCATTATCTCGACGCGCAGAGAGATACGTTCGCCCGCAATCCGGAACACAAGTTCCAGTACACGCATTGGGCGCACAATGAAATCCTCCAGTGGTTCTGCGAGGCGGGGCTGTTCGGCGGACTCCTTCTCGTCGGTCTTGGAATCTGGTGGATCGTTTCCTTTTTCCGGAGAGTGTTCGCGTCTTCCGGGAAGGGCGGGGGGGCGCTCGGCGACGAGGCGATCTGGGCATGCGCCTGTCTCGCCCTGATCTGGTTCAACGCGATATTTTCCCGTCCCTTCCACAGGATCGAGAACTCTCTGTGGACTGCATTCGCCTTCGCGCTCGCGAACCGCGAACTGCTGTCCGGCGCTATGCCGGCTATTGACGGAGGAAGCGGAATACGGATTCTGCGCTCTTCGGCCGCCTCCCGGCTTGTCGGAGGAGCGCTGGCGGCGGCGACGCTGGCGGGGTTTCTCTTTCTGGGACATGGGCTCTACGGGGACTACCTCATTCGCCGGGCGATCCAGACGAACGACGCTGTGACGCAAAAGGCGCTTCTCGACAGGGCTCACAAGAGCCTCATGGTTCGGGACGTCAGCGAAAAACAGCTCGCATATCACTATATCTCCCTGGGGCAGGTTACGAAAGCGAGCGATGCTCTCAGCGAAGGACTCAACCGTCTTCTTCGGTTCTTCGAAAGAGAGCCCCAGGCGGAAGACCTGAAAATTCTCATTGACTGGAGTTCCCGGCTGCGGCAAAAGACGCTTCTGGACAAGTTGCTGACCTTTCTCAAGCCCGGTACTGTCGCGGTGCGGAATCCCGGGAGCTGAGCCTCTTGGCGCGGAGGAACCGCACGCACGCGGGACGTTGCGGACTGACGCTCGTCGAACTTCTTGTCGCGGTCGCCCTGATGGGGATGCTTGCCGTCGGAGCGATCGCTCCGCTTGTGTTGGTCGTCCGCAGGATTACGGACACCGAGACGCTCTTCGGAGCGGAAGCGTCCCTTCGCATCGCGGCTTCTTCTGTTGTGGAGTGCGCGAAAGGGAATCTGATGCTGCCTCCGAAGAAGACGATCGCCCTGAAGATCGTTCGCCGCGACACCCTTGACGGAAAGGCGGACGACGCCGTTATCATCTGGGGAACCGCGCCCATGCGTCAGGGGCTGCCCCCGGGCAGCACCGTGTATAAGGTCGTGCGTGAGGGAATATTGAAATCGAAAACGCTCCCCATCGGCCTATACCGATGGTTTGTCGCATCGAAAACCCCGGACGACGTCAATCTCGAAACGTTGCCTTCCGAATCCGGACAGCTCGTCCTCGAAGGAGCGGACGGTTTTTCCGCGGAGGTATGGAACGCCAAGGAATGGAACCGGACGTACGCCGGGGAATATCCTGTCGGCCTGCGGGTCACCGTGGCGCGGAAGGGGGAGATGTCGCGCTATGCGGACTGGCTTCCGCGGTAAAAAGAGGCCGCCCCGCAGGGGGTTCATTCTGGTGACGGTGCTTCTCGTCACCACAATGCTTCTGTCGTGCGCCATGGGCTATGCGTGGTACGCGAGGGAACAGATCCGCAGAGTCATGCGCGAGCGATCGGTGCTCCAGGTGCGCAGCATGGCGTATGTTCTCGCAGGGGAAGTCGCTCGCGGGCTGGTGATGGATAAATCCAACTATGATTCCAAGAAGGAACCCTGGTTCAAACCGATGTTTTTCCCGATACCGGAAATCGGCATTCTTACCGTTGAAGTTACGCCGCTAAATGACAGAATTCCCATAGCGAATCTGTTTCTCCCGGACGGGGAGACGTTGCGGCTCGAATTGAAGACCGTATGGGAGCGTCTCTGGGATCTTCTCAAAGCGAAGGATGTCGGGGATATCGTCCTTGATTTTCTCGACGCCAACAAAACCCCGCGACTGGGGGGGCGGGAAGACGAAAAGAAGTGGCTGAACCGCCCGATCGTGGATCTGTCGGAGTTGCTGGCCATTCCCGAAATGAAGCGCGAAATTCTGTACGGAACCTCCGAAAGGAAAGGGCTCGAAGCGTACTCTACGGTCTGGAGCGACGGCAAGATCAACGTCAATATGGCCCCATCCAATGTCCTCGAACTTCTGGATAATATCGACCGGACCATTGCGGAGGACATTATCGAAACAAGAGCCGAAACCCCTTTCGAGAGCATCGAAGATCTCGCCAAGGTCGGATCCTTCCCGCAGCAGGCTTTGCCGAAGCTGATGAATCTGATATCATTTACCAGCACCTTTTTCCGCGTGAACATAGACGCCGCGACGATGGAGGGGGATCCGCTGAAAAGAATTGTTCTCGTTATCAAAAAAGGATCCGGATCGTGTTCCCTCGTCTCGTGGGAGGAGTTTTAGGCCATGCCTGTCGCCGTCCCCTCCGTACGTCTGTACGAAAGGGTCGTTGCAAATGGCGCTGCCGCAGGCGTTTCGGCGCCGTTCGGCCGCGATCTCCTGCTCCTCGTTCCCTACAGAAGCCTTTCGATCCAGCCTTTTTCCTTCCCGTTTTCGGGGCAATCGGCGATTCGCGAAGCCGTGAAGCTTCAGGTGCAGCCATTTACGTCGGGGAAACCGCTTATCGACGTTTTTACGACGGTCCGTGCGAAAGAGGGGAGAGGGAGCAGCGGCATCGCCTGGTTTCTCTCCTCGGATGAGTTGTCGGCTGTCGAATCGGTTGCGGCGAAGACCCGTTCGCTTCGCATCTGGCCGCTCCCGCTCGCGCTCGCATCCAAGCTCCCGGGCGACGGAATCGGCGTCTGCGTCCTGAAGGACGCGATATGCTCCATGCTCTTTGAAGGCGGCTTTCCCTCTCTCTACAGGATCATTCCGAAAGGACGACGGTCTCCCGAAGATGAAATAGAATGGATTCGGACCTTCGCGCGGAGCCGCGGGACTGAAGACCTTGCAACGGAAATGTGGGAGGATTCGGACGATCCGGACGCGCGAGCGCGACTGGAGGCGATGGCGCTCGAAACCCTTTCGGGGCGTTCGTTCGGAACGGAAATCAACCTCTCCCTTCGCGCCGTCGATACCGTCCTCGCTCTCGAACGGGGAATCCGGCTGTGCACGCGCGTCGCCGCATGGGTCTGCCTCGCAGGGGTGTGCGCTGCGGGGGGCGCCTATTCGCAGCAGATTTTTTCGCAGCGTGCGCTTGAGCGAATCAGGAACCAGAGCGTGGCGCTCTATCGTTCCGTATTCGACCCGACCGGGAAGATCGTCGATCCGGTCAGTCAGGCGAGAGGAAAGCTCAACGCGGCGCGCGGCGGCGAAAAGGGCCTCATTCTGGAGGAAATGCTCGCCCGTCTCGGCGCGTCGGCGAAAGCGGCGGGAGAATCGTCCGTCCTGATCGAGTCGCTTCGGTATAATGCAGAAGGTTCCGATCTCCTCGGCTCCGTTCCGGATATGGAGAAACTTCAGGCGTTTCAGAAGGAATTGTCCGCCGCCTTCAGGACGCAGCTTGGAGACATCCAGCAGGTGCCCGGCGGAGGGCTTCGTTTTTCCATGAATCTAAGGTGGTGAGCCGAGTGACGGTTTTTTCCATCCCGCTTGATACGCCCGGGTTGAAGCGGCTTTTGTCAGTGGTGTTCTTATGCATCGCATCATGGGGGGGCTATTTTTTCCTTTCCGAAAGCGGTAGAAGCGACGCGAACGCCGTGACCCTGCAAAAGCGTCGTTTCGAGACGCTTCTCCGTCTGTCGCAAGACTACATTGCGATCGGCGGGGGAACGCAGACGAAGACTGCGTCCGAAGACCCGATCACCGCCATTTCGAAGGCGATGGATACGATAGGACTCAAGGAGAATCTGGTGCAGCTCTCACAGACGACGAAGGGTGCCTCCGTCCAGTTTGACCGCGTCTACGCGGAACAATTTGCGACGTTTATCCAGGAGATCCGGAAGAAAGGGCTCAAAATCGTCTCTGCGGAACTCAAGGCTTTTTCCGTGGGGAAGGAACGCCTTTTTTCGGTTTCCCTCATTGTCGGAGGGGAAGCGTGAAACGCTTTCTCGGGATTCTATCCGTTCTTTCCGTCTTTCTCGTATCTCTGCTTGGCGCATCGCTTTTCTTTTTCCCGTGGGAGCAGGTCGGAGAGTACGGAATTGGGCTCGTTTCCCAGTCCCTCGCCCGGCAGGGGCTTCCGCTCGCGTACGACAGGATCGAGGCGGAGGGACGAGTGCTTCCCGATTTCGCGCTGACGAACGCCGCAGTGGGGAACATGCTCGGCAGTCTTCGCGTGAAGGAGATTACGCTGCACCCCCGCTTCGTCGCGTCTTTGACGAACTTCGGCGCATCGGCGGAACTCACCTTTCGGGACGCCGAAATAGCGTTCGGGAAAGAGGGGCGCGCCGTGCTGTCCGCCGGATCGCTGACCTTTCTGCTCGGGCGGAAGAGCGCGCGGATCGAGGTGTCGGAAACGCGCGGCGATATCAGGATACGCGGTCACGTCGTTCTGGACCCCCTGACGCGCCGCATCCTCGGAGCGAACATGGAGTTCGGCGTCAACGAAGCTCTGGATGCGAAACTCGGCGCCCTGAAGGGGATCGTCCCCTTCGAGAGGGAAAAGAAAGGCTTGTGGCGGTGGAAGCAGGGGGAGGCTTCGTAGTGTCCCGATTCGAGGATTTTCTCGGAAACGCGCGCGGCTTTCTGCGGGGCGGATCCAGCTCGGCCTATCTCAATACCTCCGTTGCCGTTGCGGAGCGGATTCTTCCGTTTGCGGGGGCCGTCTGTGTCGGCGCCGTTCTCGGGTATTTTCTCATGTCCTCCTTCGGTTCGTTCCTGACTGACTTGAATTTCGGGCTTCGCATGGCGGGACTGTCCGGAGGCCTTTCCGTTCAACAGTCGCTTGGGGCCGAAAATGCGCCGACGCTGAAGGACTTTGTGGACGCGAACCCTTTTGGGGCGACGTTGCGAAAAGCGGAAAAAGCGACGGAAAAGAAGGCCGCGGAGAAGCCCAAAACCGCTGACGCCGGAGCCGGAGACGGTTTGAAAGGAGTCGCGCTTTCGGGGACGTTCCCCGGGATTGCGGCGCTCTTCACGGAGAACAAGAACGAGCGGATCGTCATCCGCGGGGACAAAATCAACGGATACGCGCTCGTGGAAGTGACGCCCTACGATGTCGTCCTCAGCAGCGATAAGGATAAAGTGGTCCTGTCGCTCTATTACGGCCCCGCCCAGGCGCCCGTGACGAAAGGACAGGGGAAAACGGCGACGGTCCAGCCGACGCCGCAGAGCAAGGAGCCGACGCCGGGAGCGGACGAGGTGAAGGCGGCGACGGCGACGGAGCAGGGCGTCATCGACAGGGATCTCGTCAATCGTATGCTCATGAATCCGTTCGACGAAATGAAACGTTTCCGGCTTCGTCCCAAATTCGAAGGGGCGCAGGCGTCCGGAATAGAGGTCCAGTGGCTTGACAAGGAGAGCATCCTGACGAAACTCGGCGTCGAACAGGGAGACGTCCTTCAGTCCGTCAACGGGATCCCCATACGGAATATGGGCGACGTCGCGAATGCGATCAACTCGCTGCTGGGGGGGAGCCGCTTCGATGTCCAGGTCGTCCGGGGCGGCAAGGAGACGCCGCTGTCATATACGGTGAAGTGATGCGACGGAGGAGGCGGGGCGCGTTTACGCTCATGGAGGTTCTCGTCGCCGTTTCCGTTCTGGCGCTTGTCGCGGTCGCTTCCCTGCGTCTCGTTCTCATCGGCGGGAAGACGCTGGACGAAGTCCGCGAACAGCGAAAGCTGCTGGATTTCGCCCGTCAAACCCAGGTGACGATTCTCGAGGGCTCCGGACAACAGAACGCCCGCGGGACGGAGGGATCTTGGGAAACGCGCGAGGAGACCCGGCCCGTGTTCGGCGGGAAGTGGTCGCTCAAATACCGGACGCTTACGGTGGAACAAAACGGCCGGTCCATAGTGGTCTATGTGCCCTTTCAGGGCGGGGGGAAGGTGGGGCAATGAAAAACAGATTCCGGTACGTGTGGTTTGTTTTCGCAACGGCGCTATTCCTGACGGCGGGGCCGTCGCTCCTCGCCGCGCAGGAAAAGGCGCCGGCGGACGAAAACCAGGATGAACAGAACCTGATCCAGGCGGCGCAGATGATGCGGCGATCGGGAATGGTCCAGTTCAACTTCACCGAGATCGATATCGTCAAGTTCATCCGTTTCATGTCGGAGCTTTTGCAGGAAAACATCATCGTAACGCCGGCGGTCAAGGGAAAGGTTTCCGTCATCTCCCCGAAGCCGGTCCCGCTCGGACAGGCGAAGCAGGTCATGCTCTCGGTCCTCGAGATGAACGGATTGACGATAGAAAACCTCGGGTCCTACAGCAAGGTGCTTCCCGGCAAAATCGTCAGCAAGGAAAACGACGTCCGTCGCGGGAAGATGTCCCCGGCGCAGGGGGAGCAGACCGTCACGCAGGTCGTCCCGCTCGACTTCGTGACCGCCGATTTCGTGGTCAAGGCCGTCCAGATGGCCGTTCCCGGCGTCGGAGTGATTCCCGCCGGGAAGGGGAGCGATATCGTCCTGTCGGGAAAGGCCGTCGACGTGAACCGGGCCGTGAATCTCATCCGGAAGATCGACGTCGCGGAAAGTTACAAGATGAGCCGCACGGTCGCTATTCAATATTCCTCCCCCTCGCTGGTCGCGAGCCGGCTGACCGAGCTTGCGAAATCGGGGCCGCTCCAGGGGTTGCTGGCGGTCGCCGACGAAGGGAGCAAGAAGATTGTCCTGGTCGGCGAATCCGACGTCATCAAGGAAGCCCAGCGCATCATCAAGGAACTTGACGTCTACTCCCGCGGCGGCGATTTTCATATCTACAAACTCGAACACGCCGACGCCAAACAGGCTGCGACGCAACTGGGCCAGGTGCTTGCCGTGGCGGCGAAGCTCCAGCCCTCGAAAGAGGGGCAGATGCCGACGACCGTCGTCCCGGATCTCGCGACGAACAGCCTGATCTTCGCGGTCCCGCAGTATCAATACGATTCGCTGCTCGCGATCATCAAGCAGATCGATACGCAGCCCAAACAGGTCATGATCCGCGGCCTCGTCTGCGAAGTGAACCTCACGAAGCTGGACAACGCCGGAATCGACTGGGCGACCTTCGGAGGCGGAATGACCGGGGACGCCGTTCTGGCGGCGGGAGCCTCGCTCGGCGAGACCAGCGTCCCGGACACGGTCGCGACCTGGTTCACTGCGCTGACAACGACTCAGGAAAACATCGGAACGGCGGCGGATCCCATCCTTCAGACAAGGACGGATCCGAAAGGGCTTATTTACGCTTCGATCCAGATGTTGAAGAAATTCGACGCGATCAACGTTCTGTCAATGCCGCGGCTCATGTGCACCGACAATATGACGAGCGAGTTTCAGGTGGGGCAGGTCATCCCGCAGCTCAAGGGCCAGACGTCGGATATCACGAATCCCAAGGCCACGCAGAACAGCTACGAATACAAGGACACCGGCCTGATCCTGAGCGTCACGCCGCATATCCGCAGCGGCAATCTGGTCGTGCTCGACATCAACCAGAAGACGGAAGACGTTCTTACGGCGATGACCGCGACGACGCCCGTGACGGCCAAGCGCGAGATCAAGACGTCCGTGATTGTCGGAAACGGGAAGACGGTCATTCTCGGCGGACTGCTCAAGGAAACGGAGAAGACGCTGAAGAACAGGGTTCCGGGGCTCTCCTACATCCCGCTTCTCGGAAGTCTATTCACGAAGACGTCGAAGCAGAAGGAAAAGATCGACTTCATGGTCTTCCTGACGCCCTATATCATCAACACGCCTGAAGAGGCGCAGAGATTTACAGAAGGAATCGCCGTTTCGCAGGATCACGGAATGTCGCCGGCGGAAATGATCCATCAGCTTCGAATCGATAAGGAGTTCCGTGATTCCGTGAAGAAGATGAGCAAGTGATCCCCGGAACAAAAGACAACGGGAGTTCGTTGTGACGGGGGACGTTCGTACAGGTCGGGCGGGAGACGTGATACGAAAAGGCGGGATTCCATGGGTTCGGTCATAGCTCTGACCAATCAGAAGGGGGGTGTCGGAAAGACGACGCTCGCCGTGAATCTGGTCGCCTGTCTGTCCGATGTCTGGATGAAAACCGACAGGAAAATCCTTCTGATCGACACGGATATCCAGGCCAACGCCACGTTCCTTCTGTCGAGGGAATCGTATGCGTACCGGGATACCATCGGAGCGCTCTTTCAGGACGAAATCCTTCCGTCGGGGCGTCGTCTGATTCACGAGACCGGACGAAAGAATCTCTTTCTCGTTCCCTCGTCGCCTCAGATGGCTGCGGAAGAGCAGCGAATCCCTTTTCGGGAACGGCGCGGAGAACGGCTTTCTCTCTTTCTGAAAGAAGTGGGCGACGACTACGATCTTGTGATTATCGACTGCCCGCCGGCTCTGAATATTTTCGTCCTGAACGCTTTTTTCGCTTCGGACAGCATTCTTGTGCCCATGCCTCCCGAGGAACTGGCGGTTCAGGGGTTCGAGCAGCTCATGGGACAGATCGCCGCCGTTCGGTCCGTCAATCCGGATCTTTCCTTCCTGGGGGTCGTGATCAATATGTTTACGGAAAGGATCCTCGTCCAAAGCGAAATACGGAGCTTTCTGGAAGAACAATTCGGCGACCGCGTTCTGGGACTGATTCATCGTTCCATTATCCTTCAGGAGGCGTCCGCCTCCAGAACGACGGTGGCGGATTATGCGCCGCACTCCAGGGCGTACGAAGAATACCGGCGGCTTGCGGAGCGGGTCGCCTCGGAATACGGGTTGATGTGACCATGACGGATAACACGAAAAACTTTACCTATGACGGGAACAACGCGCTCCGCGACATGGTGCTCGAAACATTCGGGGGGACCGTGCGGAAACGCGCCCCAAAACCGGAGGTTTCGGGAGAAGCCGGCGTCGAGGAACGCGACGGGCTTCCCGTCGAATCCGAACCCGGGAAAACCGCAGCCCTCTTGCATGCACTCGCCGACGCCGATACGGAAGGCGATTTTTTGTGGCGGACCGGCGACATGGTCGAATCTCCCGAATCTCCTGCGCTTCAGGAGGAAGTCTCCGGAGCAATTCGGACCGGCGCGGAAGAACCTCACATTGAAGTTGAAGAAGAGGCGGCGTTCCTCGAAGCCGGGGATGACGCGGCCGGGACGGAAGAGGCGGAAAACGTCGCCATTCTCGAAAGCGTCCCGGCGGAAGCATCGAACGCCTCCGATGAAGGGACCGTGGAACCTCAGACGCGCTTCCCGAGCGTCGCCGAAATTGCGAAAATCATCCCGGATTGCGTGAGCCTCGATTCGTTGCGCCAGGTCGGCATGGTTCCTCTCCGCTCGGAGGAGGACCTTCTGATCGTCGCGGTGTCGTCGATTGAAGCCTACCCGCGCGCGCAGCTTCTCGGGACGGTCGTCGGGAAACCGGTCGACATCGAAGTCTGCGACGAGAAGACGATAGATGACGCGATTCACGCGTTGTACGACTATCGCAGCGGCGTAACCGACAAGGCGGCCGAGGCGATGGAAGGAATCGACGATATCGACGATCTCGCCCGCGAGGACGTCATGAGCGACTCGGTCGACGTTCCCGTCATCCGCCTCGTGAACGGGTTGATCCTGGACGCGATCAAGCAGCGTGCGACCGACATCCACGTCGAGCCCTACGAGGACAGCGTCCTCATACGGTTCCGGGTGGACGGCGTGCTTCAGGACCGGCTCCGTCTTCCGAGGGGGCATCAGGCGCCGCTGACGAGCCGAATCAAGGTCATGGCGAAAATGGACATCGCCGAACACATGGCGCCTCAGGACGGCCGCATCGGCATCACGGTCGGGAACAAGGCCGTCGATATCCGTGTCGGCAGCGTTCCGGTGCAGTTCGGGGAGCGCATCGCCATGCGGTTGCTCGATAAGGGGCACGGACTGCTGACGCTGGAAGACCTCGGAATGGAGAAACGGGAGCGTTCGATCATGGACGAGATGATCCTGCGTCCGAACGGCATGATCCTCTTCACGGGACCCACGGGATCCGGAAAGACGACGACGATGTACGCGATCCTGCAGGCGCTGGCCCAGCCGGCCGTGAACATCATCACCGTCGAGGATCCCATCGAATACGACCTTCCCGGGGTGGCGCAGATCCAGGTCAACGAAAAGGCGGGGGTCACCTTCGCTGCGGCCCTCCGTTCGATCCTCAGGCAGGACCCCGATATCATCATGATCGGAGAAATGCGCGATTTCGAAACGGCGCATATCGGCGTCCAGTCGTCGCTGACCGGACATCTGGTCCTCTCGACGCTCCACACGAACGATTCGGTCGGAGCGATCGTCCGACTGATCGACATGGGCATCGAGCCCTTCCTCGCGGCGAGTTCCATGATCGGAACGGTCGCGCAGCGCCTGGTTCGTCGCGTCTGTCCGCAATGCAGGGAAAAGAGCGCCGACGTTCCGGCGATGCTTGCGAAACAAGGGGTGCGGGCGGTCTACCGCGGCCGCGGGTGCGATTACTGCATGAACACGGGGTATCGCGGCCGTGTCGGTCTGTACGAGCAATTCCTCGTCAGCGAAGAAATCCGCGAAGCCATCGCCGAGTCGAAAGCATCGTCGGTCCTCCGCGAAATGGCGCGGAAATCCGGCTTCCGGACCATCTGGGAAATCGGACTCGACGCCGTCGCCCGCGGGCTCACGACTCCCGAAGAGCTGGCGCGCGTGGCCGGAGACGAATAGGAATGCCGCATTTTTCGTACGTCGCATACGACGAAAACGGGAAGTCAAAACGCGGCGTCATCGAGGGATCCTCATCTGTCCAGGTTATCGAACGCCTTGCGGAAAAGGGGCTTGTCGTCGTCGACGTATCGCTGAGTTCGAGCGGAAAATCCGCGACGCTCAAGGCGCTCTCCCTGGAGAGTCAGACCATGTTCTGCCGGACGCTGGCCTCGTACCTTCGCACCGGTCTGCCGCTCGCGGACGCACTGAAGATCCTCGCCAAACAGACGACGGAGCGGAATGTGGCCCGGGCCTTTTCCTCGCTCCTCGAAGCCGTCGAAGGGGGCAAGCGCTTCAGCGCAGCTCTCGGAGAAATCGGCGCCTTCCGGGAGAGTCTCGTCCGGATGGTCGAGTCGGGGGAGCAGAGCGGATCGCTCATTCAGGTTCTCGAACAGTCGGCGGTCCAGTTCAAGCTGGAAGAGACGCTTCGGAGAAAGATCAAGGTCGCGCTGACCTACCCGATCGCCATGGCCGTGATCGGAATCGCGGTCGTCGGATTCCTTCTCGCATACGTGGTCCCCAAAATCTCGGCGCTCTTCCAGGAACTCGGACAAAAGCTCCCTCTTCCGACGCGGATTCTCATAGCGGCGTCCGATTTCGTACAGAATTACGGCCTCTTCTTCCTTCTCGCGCTGTTGCTTGCGCTCGTGGTTCTCAGGAAACGGAAAAAAACGATCAACTCTCCTTTCTTCAGGAAGATCCGGTCGCGGCTGACGCTCTCGCTCATCATGTCGCACCTGTCGACGTTGCTGGACTCGGGAATTCCGCTCGTGACCGCGCTCCGGATGACGTCTTCCATGGATTCGCAGAAAGAACGATGGATCCGCATCGCCGACATGGTCAAGGGAGGACATCGTTTCGACAAGGCGCTGGAAAAGGAAGGGACGTTTCCGGAAGAGGTCGTCTACATCATCCGCGTTGGAGAAATGGGCGGGGAACTGTCCCAAGCCATGAGGAACGTCTCCCAGAACAACTGGGAAATCGCCGAAGGGCAGCTCGAACGACTCACCAGCCTGATCGAACCGATCATGGTACTTTCGCTTGCGGTCTCGGTCGGTTTCGTCGTTATCTCCATCCTGCTTCCGATCTTCAATCTTTCGAGCCTGATTCGCTGAGCCTCACGTGTTCGGCGGGTATAATGAAAAAAAGACTTTAATGGAGGTGGGTTTTCGTGCTTGGAAGAAAACGCACGGGGTTCACGATGATCGAAATGCTCGTTGTTGTCGTCATTCTCGGGTTGCTTGCGACGCTCGTCGTGCCCAAGGTCGTCGGACAGGGCGAAGAGGCGAAGAAAACGGCGACGATGGTGCAGATCAAGGAAATCGAACAGGCGCTCGATATGTTCAAGCTGGACAACGGCTTCTATCCGAGCACGGAACAGGGGCTCGACGCGCTCGTGCAGAAACCGTCGATGACGCCGGAACCGCGAAAGTACCGCGAAGGCGGATACATGAAGAAACTCCCGATCGATCCATGGGGCGGCCCCTTCGTCTATCGTTCTCCCGGCGAACACGGCGAATACGACCTCTTCAGCACCGGGACGGATGGCCAGGAGGGCGGGGAGGACAAGGGGAAAGACATTACGAACTGGGACTAATCCGTGAAGCATTTCCCCGGATGCGTTCCGACGGGTTTCGCGCAAGAGCGGCGTTCCCGGTCATTCTGTCGCCCGAACGCGTTTACCATGGTCGAACTCATCGTTGTTGTTGCGATTATAGGAATTCTGGCCGCCATGGTTGTTCCGAAACTTGTCCTTTCGACGCCCGCGCCGGAATTTCTTCTCGGCAGGGCGGTTCAGGAGATTCAGGACAGAGCGGCGAATGAAGGGACATTCCGATTGCGCGTCGTCGACAAGAGGATCGTCTGCGAGCGGATCGCCCGCGAGGCCGGAGGGTGGAAAGAGACGCCTCTCAAGTGGCTTCCTGCGGATTCCGGCTGGAGGGCCGATCCTCCTCAGTGTTACTTCTTCTCGGACGGATCCTGCACTCCATGGGTTCTGTATCTCTCCCGCGAGGAACACGAGCGGAAGTTCATTCTTTCCGTAACGGGATTCGTTTCGGAACAGACAACCGAATAGCGGTAATGGTTGGAACGTTGCGGGGGGTGCGCATTGGCGCATCCCCCGCAACATCTTGTACGCCGTTCAGGAGATATATGGATAAGGCGGTCACGGACCCGCTTCGTTTACGGTCGCACCTCAAGGAAATATGGGAACGGGAATTTTGCATCGATAACGGGGAATACGTCTCCGGGGGCATATGCATCGCCGCGCGACGCGGAGGAGAGCGCCGCCGCCGGGCTATTCGCGGCCGAGGCCGTAAAGGATTCCGGCGCCGACGTCGCGGGAAGAACCGATCGTCCGCGCCAAGAACCATGTTGTACGTGACGTGCGATGATGTTCGTCGGTATACAATAGAAGCCCGGACGCGACGGACGGAACGTTCTCGCTGCGTGGAAAGGACTTCCCATCATCGTTAAGGGCGCCGGAGACCGTGAGATTCCGCACCGCGTGGACGAGTGGGTGGATGTTGACGATTTTCTTGACGCCGTTCGGCCCTACGCGCGTACGGCGATGCTGTTTCTCGGAAGGGAGGAGTGGAACCGCAGCGAAACGAAAGGAATCCTTGCGTGAGAGAGCGCGAATGACTTTTGAGAACGGCGGCCCGAATGCACGGATCGATCGGAGCGCAGGGGAAGGAGTGATATCCATGAGTTCGAAAAGCACAGACGGCTTCAGACAGGCGAACAGGGAAGCCGTCATTTCGCTGGTCCTGTACGGAATCTTTTTTCTCTGGTGGTATTTTTCGACGTATGGTCCCGGTGATTCGGATCCAAAGAGCTACACATTCGTCTGGGGGTTCCCCTCCTGGTTCTTTTACAGCTGCATCGTCGGATATGTCGGAATATCGGCGCTTGTCTGGGTCGTCGTGCGCGTGTTCTTCAGAGAGATCCCCCTTGACGAGGACGGGGACGGAAGGGGGACGTCGAAATGACGGGCTCTTCCGTGAGTCTGAGCATGATAGCGCCTCTGGCGATCTATCTCATCGCGGTCATGTGGATCGCCGTCCGGGCGAACCGCTCCGCGAAGCAGACGACGACAGCGAAGGGCTTCGTCGAGGAGTATTTCCTCGGAAGCCGTTCGATGGGGGGCTTCGTTTTGGCGATGGCGATCATCACGACCTACACGAGCGCGAGCAGCTTCATCGGCGGTCCCGGCGTCGCCTACAAGGTCGGGCTCGGCTGGATCCTGCTCGCGATGATCCAGGTTCCGACGGCGTTCCTGACGCTGGGCGTTCTCGGGAAACGCTTCGCCATCGTCTCCCGCAGGATCGGCGCGGTGACGGTGACCGATTTTCTGCGCGCCCGGTACAAGAATGACTTCGTCGTGATTTTCGCGTCCGTCGCGCTGATCATCTTCCTGATGGCGTCCATGCTCGCGCAGTTCATCGGCGGCGGGCGCCTCTTCCAGACGATCACGGGGTATCCGTACATCGTCGGGCTCATCCTCTTCGGCCTGACCGTCGTCATCTATACGAGCGTCGGCGGATTCCGCGCCGTCGTGCTGACCGATACGATCCAGGGCGTCATGATGATCCTGGCTTCGGTGGCAATTCTCTTCGCCGTCGTTCATGCCGGAGGCGGCGTGGCGAACATCATGAAGACGCTCCGGGATATCGACCCCGCGCTGATCACCCCGTACGGCCCGAAGAACTTCATCGCGAAGCCCTATATCCTGTCCTTCTGGGTCCTCGTCGGATTCGCGATTCTCGGCCTGCCGCAGACGACGCACAAGTGCATGGGGTACAAGGACTCGAAGTCCATGCACGACGCAATGATCATCGGGACGTTCATCGTCGGATTCCTCATGCTCGTCATGCATCTGGTCGGAGCGTTCGGCCGCGCGGTCATCCCGGATATCGCCATTGGGGACATGGCAGTTCCGACGCTCACGATGAAGCTCATGTCCCCGTTCCTCGCGGGAATCTTCATCGCGGGCCCCCTCGCGGCGATCATGTCGACGGTCGACTCCATGCTGATCCTCTCATCCGCGGCCATCGTCCGGGATCTCTACCTGCACTACGTCCGGAAAGACGACGAGAACGCCTCGCCGAAGACCCTCTCAAGGATGAGCCTGATAACGACCGCGGTAATCGGAGTCATCGTCTTCGCGGCTGCGCTCAACCCCCCTTCCCTGCTGGTCTGGATCAACCTCTTCGCCTTCGGCGGCCTCGAAGCGGTCTTTCTGTGGCCCACCGTTCTCGGGTTGTACTGGAAGCGGGCCAATGCGACGGGCGCGCTGATTTCCATGCTCGTCGGATGTGGATGCTTCTTCCTGTTCTCCGTACAGAAGATCCCGTTTTTCGGAATGCACGCGATCGTTCCGACGATTGCGATCGCGCTCGCCGCGTTTGTCGCCGGATCCTTTTTCGGAAAGGAAACCGACAGCCGGACGCTTCAAATCTTCTGGGAATAACGGAGAGATTCTTCCTTCCGGGGGACTCGGCCGCCTGTGTCCGAACCGGTGGCTCAAGGAACGGTATCGCAAGAACGCTGTCGGCGTCGCGTAACTTTCCGTCCGAAAAAATGTCGACGGCCCAAAGCAACCTCGTCGAAAAAGCGGCGCGGAAGAGCAACTCTCTTCCGCGCCGTCGTTTTACGAAATCTGGAAAAGATCCCGATACGTCGGGTACGGCCACAAATCCCGCGCGACGAGGGATTCCGCGGCGTTGCAGAGCGCTCGGGTCGAATCGAGAAGGGGAATCCCCTCGGTCGTCAGCAGCATCGCGTTTTCGTCCGTTTCTCCTTCGGACGCGCGGGCGTGCAGTTCATCGAGCCGGGCGCACTTTTCGACGAGTCCGGCCTTCAGGGAGGCGAGCTTTCCGATGCAGCGCGAGAGCGTCTCCTTCTCCCCGGAGCCGTCGGGAACGAAAGAGAGCGATTGCCCTTCGAGAATCATCTGCCGCGACAATGCGGGCAGAATCCCCTCCACGATCATCGATTTCAGGATGCCCACTTCGATATCGACGGTCTTCACGAATTGCTCCATCCGGATCTCGTAGTACGCGTCGATCTCCCTCTCGGAGAGAATATTGAGACTCGACAGAAGCTCCTTGTTTTCGGGCCTGAGGTAGAGAGCCAGAGCCTCCTGCGTCGTCCTGGCGATCGTCAGCCCGCGTCGTTCCGCTTCCCTGCACCATTCCTCCGAATAGCAGTTTCCCTCGAATCGTATGGGCGCGCTTTCTTTGGCCGCATGCGCGATGACTTCTATGGCGACGTCGTTGACGTCCGCCGCGCCCGCGGATACCCGGGCTTCGATCAGACGCGTCATCTCCTCGATTCCCCATGCCCAGACAGCCAGTATCATGGTCAGCGGACCGGCGATCGACTGCGGCGCGCCGGGGGCGCGGAACTCGAACTTGTTTCCCGTGAAGGCGACGGGCGAGGTTCTGTTCCGGTCGGAATTATCGCACAGGATGGCGGGGAGCTTGTTCAGTCCGAGGTCGATCATGGCCTGTTCGGGCATGACGCCGTTCGTCCCGTTTCCGAACCCGTCGAGGAGCGAGGAAAGCGTGCTTCCGAGAAAGACGCTCAGGATCGCGGGGGGCGCCTCGTTGCCGCCGAGCCGGTGCATGTTTCCCGGAGAGGCGACTGCGGCGCGCAAGAGGCTGTTGTAACGGGAAAATCCGAGCAGGAACGCGGAAAGGAACGTGAGGAACTGAATGTTCTTCTTCTGGTTCGTCGACGGCATCAGAAGGTTCCTGCCTTCGCTGTCCCGGAGGGAGAAATTGATGTGTTTCCCGCTGCCGTTCAGGCCGGCGAAGGGTTTTTCATGCAACAGCAGCGCGAAATCGTGGCGTCGCGCCATCTGTCGCATCGTCTCCATGATGAGCTGGTTCTGGTCGCACGCCTGATTGGCTTCGGCGAGCTGCGGCGCGAATTCGAACTGGCACGGCGCGGCTTCATTGTGTCGCGTGTCGATGACGACGCCGAGCCGGTACAGGTCGCGTTCGACGTCTTCCATATAAGAGAGGACTCTCGGTGGAATGGATCCAAGGTAGTGATCCTCCATCTGCTGTCCTTTGGGGGGCGGACACCCGAAGATAGTCCGGCCGCAGAACTGCAGGTCGGGCCGTTTTCTCGCCAGCGGCGCGTCGACGAGAAAGTATTCCTGCTCTGCGCCGACCGTCGCGTGCGCCGAGCGGACTCCTCTGTTCCCGAAGAGCTTGAGCAATTTGAGCGCGCGCGACTCGACGGCTTCGAGCGCCTTGAGGAGAGGGGTCTTCAGGTCGAGCGGCGTCCCGTCGTACGAGATGAAGACCGATGGGATGCAAAGCGTTCCGCCTTTCTTGCTCATGATGAGGAAGGCGGGGCTCGAAGGATCCCATGCGCTGTACCCGCGCGCTTCGAACGTCGACCGGATGCCGCCCGAAGGGAACGAAGACGCGTCCGGTTCGCTCTGGATGAGCTGCTTGCCCTTGAACGACTCGAGCGGGTGCCCCGTTTCGTCCGAAGAAAGGAACGAGAGATGCTTTTCCGCGGTCTGTTCGGTTCGGGGCTGGAACCAGTGCGTCCAGTGCGTCGCTCCCTTGGTGATCGCCCATTCCTTCATGGCCGCCGCCACCATGTCGGCGACGTTGGGATCGAGCTTCTGTCCGCCCTCCATGGCCGCGAGAAGGTTGTTGTACACCTCCTGGGGCAAACGGTCCTTCATCGCCCTGCGGTCGAAAACATTGACGCCGAAAATGTCGCGAGGTCTGTCGAACTGCATCGGTTTTCCCTCCTATTCGGAACGTATAATCTGAATGCGGGCGTTATAGCATGAAAAAGTGTGAAATGCAATATGCGGCTCAAAATTTATGCACAGAGAACCGTTTTTGCCTTATAAGATGGGCTGTCAGTCATGTCGAAGCAGAAATTAGCGCGTAAAATCTGCTTGGATTTCAAGGGTCGATTGAAAATCTGCGCCATAC
>CAYVKE010000012.1:0-21242 GCA_964451935.1 uncultured Synergistaceae bacterium
GAGAAGAGACGCCGATACTGATTTTGAGGAGGGGAAAGAAGTGAACTTTCACATTCTCGAGGAATGTCGCCGCTGCCTCCAGTGCCGCAAGCCTTCGTGCAGAGAAGGATGCCCGGTCGGAACCGAAATACCGCATATGATTCGCCTCCTTCTCGATGGGAACATCAACGAATCGGGAGAGATGCTCTTTCGCAACAACCCTCTTTCCGCAATCTGCGCTCTGGTCTGCCAGCACGAAAAAGTCTGCGAAGGGCATTGCATCCTCGCAAAGAAGCAGAGTCCGATCCAGATAGGCAATATCGAGCACTACATCTCCGACTATTACCTGAACGTCCTCGATCCGCAACGCGAAGAAGCGCATAACCACAGGGTCGCCATCATCGGTTCCGGCCCCGCGGGATTGTCGCTCGCGTTTTTCCTCGTTCTGAAGGGATACGGCGTCACGATCTTCGAAGCGAACGAGGATATCGGCGGCGTCCTCCGCTACGGGATCCCGTCGTTCCGACTCCCGAAGGATATTCTGGACCGGATGCGCGCGCGCCTTCGGGAAATGGGCGTCAAGATCCGCCCCAACGTCCTGATCGGCAGCATCGTAACGGTGGACGAACTGTTCCGGGACGGATTCGACGCGGTCTTCATCGGAACGGGCGTCTGGAATCCGAACAAGCTTAACATCAAGGGCGAATGCCTCGGGAACGTCACGTATGCGATCGATTTCCTGCGCTCTCCGGACGCCTTTGACCTCGGTTCGTCGGTCATCGTGATCGGAGCGGGAAACAGCGCGATGGACACCGCCCGGACGGCGCTTCGTCAGGGAGCCCGGTCCGTGCGCATCCTGTATCACAGGGGGCCGGAGGATATCCCCGCGCGCGATCAGGAGGTTCAATACGCCAGGATCGACGGCGTGAAGTTCGAGTTTTACCGCAAAGCCCTCGAAATCACCGAAGAGGGGATCGACTGCGAAATCCTCCGGCGTCCCGAAGGCGCTGAAAAGGATCCCGACGGCGAACCCGGCGGGCATGTCTTTCTCGATGCGGATACCATCATCGTCTGCATCAGCCAGGGGCCACGATCGAATATCGTCTCGAACACAACCGGAATCGACATCAACGACAGGGGACTCGTCGTCGTCGACGACTGCGGCAGAACGACGCGGGAGGGCGTCTTCGCGTCGGGCGACGTGGTCACCGGACCGCGCACCGTCGTGGAGGCCGTCGCGTTCTCAAAACGCGTCGAACAGGCGATCGACTGTTACATCCGGGAGCGATGCGCCGCCGGATGTCCCCCCGGAAAGAAACCGGCAAAATAGACGCGAAAGGGCCCGGGAGCGTAGCAGCTTCCCGGGCCCTTTCGCATTCGTCGCTAGCCGCCGGAAAACAGGTTCTACTCTTCCTCGTCCTCCTGCTTGTGAGCCGCGATGACCTTCTTGGAAATTTCGGCCGGAACGTCTTCGTAGTGATCGTACGCCATCGTGAACGTTCCGCGCCCCGAGGTCATCGAACGCAGGATGATCGCGTAGCGGAACATTTCCGCAAGCGGAACCTGCGCGCGCACGACCTGGAGATGCCCCTTGCTGTCGATGCCGAGAATGCGCCCGCGGCGGCTGTTGAAGTCGCCCATGACGTCTCCGAGATATTCTTCCGGCACGCTGACCTCGACCGTCATGATCGGTTCGAGCAGGACCGGGCTGGCCTCCATGATGCCTTTCTTGAACGCGAGGCGCGCCGCAAGCTTGAAGGACATTTCCGAGCTGTCGACATCGTGGTAGGAGCCGTAGAAGAGCGCCGCGCTGAAATCGACAACCGGGAAACTCGCCAGGGGCCCCTTCGTCAACGCCTCGCGCAACCCCTTTTCGACCGCCGGTATGAACTGTCGCGGCACAGTTCCGCCTGTGACCTCGTCCTTGAACTCGAACCCGGCCCCGCGTTCGAGCGGGCTGAACCGTACGTGAACATCCCCGTACTGCCCGTGGCCGCCGGTCTGCTTCTTGTGCTTCCCCTGCGCCTCGGCGACCTTCCGGATCGTCTCCCGGTACGGAACCTGGGGCGTCTTGGTTTCCAGCTCGACGCCGTAGCGTTCCTTGATCCGCGAGAGGACGATATCGAGGTGCATGTCGCCCATCCCGGAGAGGACGCTGTCACTCGTCTCCGGGTTCTTTTCGAACGAAAGGCTGGAGTCCTCTTCGAGGACCTTGTGAATCGCGTTGGCGAGCTTGTCTTCGTCCGCACGGCTCTTGGCGACAACGGCGAGACTGTAGACGGGTTTCGGGAACTGGATCGGCGGGAAGACGACGGTCGATCCCTTCAGGGCGAGGGTATCACCGGCGTGCGTGCTCTGGAGCTTCGGGATCGCGATGATGTCGCCGACGGTGATTTCCTTCATGTCCTTGCCTTCCTTGCCGGTCACGGCGCGGAAGGAGCTGATCCGTTCGTCCTCTCCCCGGTTCACGTTGAAGATATTTCCCTCGGCGGGAAGCGTGCCGGAAAAGACCCGGATGAAGGAGAGCTTGCCGACGTACGGGTCGACCATGACCTTGAAACACAGCGCCGTGAACGGATCCTTCGGGTTCGGGGCGATCATAACGTCCTCGTGTCCCTTCTTCGCCGCCTTCGGGGAGGATTCGAGCGGACTCGGGAAGACGTCGATGACGAAGTCCATGAGCTGCTGGACGCCGACGTTCAGAACCGCGGACCCCGGAATGACGGGGAGGATTCCGCGCGCGGCGAACGCCTTGCGGTACGCCGGGAACAGCTCCTCGATCGAAATCGTCTCTCCGTCGAGATACCGCATCATCAGTTCGTCGTCCGCTTCGACGATGACTTCGACGAGGCGTTCGCGCGCGGAGGCGACAGCGTCTTTCATATCTTCGGGGACCGTCATCTCCGTGAACTTTCCGCTCCCGTTCGTCTCGAAAAGATAGGCCTTTTCGCGCAGCAGATCGACGATCCCCTTGAACGACGCCTCCTGACCGATGGGAAGAAACGCCGCGACCGCCTTGTCGCTGTATTCCTCGCGAAGTTGCGCGAGGACCTTGTCGAAGTCCGCATTTTCGCGGTCCATCTTGCTTACGTAGAACGCGACGGGCAGATTGAAATCCTGTGCGTATTCCCACGCCTTGTCGGTTTGCACCTCGATGCCGCTGACGCTGCTGATCGCTACGAGCGCCGCATCCGAAACGCGCATCGCGGAACGCATCTCTCCGATGAAGTCGGCGAATCCGGGCGTATCAAGAATATAGAGGTTCGTCCCCCGCCGCTCCATGGTGACAAGAGACGTGTTGATTGAAATCTGCCGTTTCTGCTCCTCTGGGGTAAAGTCGGTAACGGTGTTGCCATCCTCGATCTTTCCCATCCGGGAGATGCACCCGTTATCGAAGAGCATCGCCTCAAGAAGAGACGATTTCCCGGCGCCTCCGTGGGCGACGACGGAGAGGTTCCGAATATTTTCCGGTTGACGTGTTCCCATACCCCACTACCTCCCTCTAGATCTGTGATCTTATGCAGAAGAACGACACACACGGAAACAAGCTCCCCGGTCGCTGATATGCATATGGAAGAAGCGGATCGCCGGGCGCTCGCAAAGTGTACTGACGTTCGCCAACATCACGTCCGAAATTACGCGGAAAAAAAGCCAACTGAATTATCTTACGCACCCCGTAACGGTTCGTCAACAAATCCGCGATTATTCGAGGGCGCGTCGCAGTTCCGAAGCCACGGAAGACGGATCGGCCTGTCCGCGGACCTCCTTCATGACCAGCCCCTGGAGAAATTTACGTTTCTTTCCGTTCGCGTCGTTCCCGTCCCGAATGATCTTCACAACGTCGCCGTTTTCTTCGAGGACCTTGCGGACGACCGTTGCGAGAAGGTCGCCGGTCGCCCCTCCGAGGCTGACGCCGCACGCGGCCAGCGCCGAGTCGACGGACGTCCCTCGTTCGGCCATGTGCGCGAACACGGACCGCGCCGCGGTCGTCGAAAGCGCTCCTCCGTCGATATGCGAGAGGAGCGTCGCGAGGCTCTCCGGAGCGACCGGGAAGTCTTTGACGGAGCGTCCGCTCTCGTTGAGAGCGCGGAGCACTTCGGTCCGCACCCAGTTCGCGGCGCGGACGGGAGAAGCTCCCTTCCGAACGACCGCATCGAAATAGTCCGCGATATCCCGATGCTCGCAGAGCACTGCGATATCGTCCGCCGAAAGCGCGTATGCGTTCGCGAACCGATCTTCCTTTTCCCAGGGCAGCTCCGGCAACGCCGCCGAGCACCGGGACGTCATTTCCGCCGAAACGACGAGCGGCGGCAGGTCCGGATCCGGGAAGTAGCGGTAGTCGTGCGCTTCTTCCTTGCCCCGCATCCCGATTGTGACTCCCTCGCCGTCGCTCCAGTGTCGCGTTTCCTGAACGACCGTCCCTCCGGACGCAAGGAGATCCGACTGGCGCCTGAACTCGTATTCGAGCGCCCTTTCGAGCGCGCGAAGGCTGTTCAGGTTCTTGATCTCGGCCCTGTTTCCCCATCGGCCGTCCGAAACCTTGACGGAAATATTCGCGTCCACCCGGAGGGATCCCTTTTCCATATCGCCGTCGGAGACGCCGAGGTATCGCACGAGCTGTCTGAGACGGGCGACGTAGAGACGCGCCTCTTCGGGAGACGAGAGGTCCGGTTCGGAGACGACCTCGGCGAGCGGCACGCCGCCCCTGTTGTAATCGACGAAGGACTCCATCGCTCCCGCAAGGCGGCCGTCGGAAGCGGAATGAACCAGCTTTCCGGCGTCTTCCTCCAGATGCAGACGCGTTATCCGGATCGTCTTCTTCCGTCCCGACGCGTCCTTTATGTCGAGCAGGCCGCGCTCCGCCACCGGGAGGTCGTACTGCGAAATCTGATAGGCCTTCGGAAGATCCGGGTAGAAGTAGTTCTTTCTGTGAAAGCGCGTCGTCTCACGGATCGTGCAACGGAGCGCGAGCGCGGTGCGGACCGCCATCTCCACGACGGCGGCGTTGAGAACCGGCAGTGCGCCGGGAAGGCCGAGGCAAACCGGGCAGACGTTCGTGTTCGGGACGGCGCCGATATAGTCCGTCGAACAGGAACAGAAGATCTTGCTCTTTGCGCCGAGCTGAACGTGTATTTCGAGACCGATCACGGGTGCAAACGAGAGCGTCATACTCCCTTCGCCTCCTCAAGCGGCGCGCAGCGGCACGGGCCGAACGTGCGTTCCAGGGTCGCCGCCAGACGCAGCAGCGTCGCGTCCCCCCACTTGGGGCCGATGAACTGCATTCCAACCGGCAGCCCTTCCCGCGAAAACCCGGCGTTGAGCGACAGCCCGGGGAGCCCCGCAAGGTTGACGGGCAACGTGAAGATATCCGCCATGTACATCCGGATCGGATCGTCGGAGAACTCGCCCCTTTTGAACGCCGGAGTCGGCGCTGTGGGCAGCAGGATCGCGTCAAGCCCCTCGAACGCCTTTGCGAACTCCGTCGTGATGCGCCGCCGGACCTTCTGGGCGACAAGATAGTAGGCATCGTAGTACCCGGAGCTGAGGACATACGTCCCCGTGAGGATCCTGCGTTTCACCTCGTCGCCGAACCCCGCCCCCCGGGTTTCCAGATACCGGTCGAGAAGGGAATCCTCGCCGCGCGACATCCCGTAGCGGACGCCGTCGAAACGGGCCAGATTCGAGCTTGCCTCCGCGGGGGCCAGAATGTAGTAGCACGGCACCCCGTACTCCAGAACGGTCGGGAGCGACACTTCGCGGATCTCCGCTCCGAGCCGTTCGCAGGTCTTGGCCGTCGCGTCGAAGACGGACCGGACGTCCGCGTCAACGGGAGCCTTCGCAAGCTCCGAAACCAGTCCGATCCGCATCCCCCGCAGGTCGTCGGTCTGCGCCTGCGACACGTAATCGGGACGCGCCATCCTGCTGCTGGTCATGTCCTTCGCGTCCTCCCGGCCGATGACGGAGAGCGAGAGCGCGAGGTCGGACGCGTATCGCGAAAACACGCCGATCTGATCCAGCGACGACGCGAAGGCCACGAGTCCGTATCTGCTGACATGTCCGTAGGTGGGTTTGAGACCGTAGAGGCCGCAGAACGACGCGGGTTGGCGGATGGAGCCGCCCGTATCGCTTCCGAGAGCGAGTGGAACGTACCCGGCTGAAACGGACGCGGCGCTGCCACCGGAGCTGCCGCCCGGAACGCGGTCCGTGTCCCAGGGATTCGCCGTCGGACCGAAGGCGGAGAACTCCGTGGAGCTTCCCATCGCGAATTCGTCCATATTGGCCTTTCCGACGATGACGCTTCCTGCCTCTTCGAGAAGGCGGACAACCGTGGCGTCGTACGGAGGCTTCCAGCTTCCGAGGATCTTGCTTCCGCACGTTGTCGGAATGCCGCGCGTCGTCATGTTATCCTTCAGGACGACGGGAACGCCGCACAGCGGGCCGGGGTCGCGCCCTTCCCGCACCGCTTCGTCGACGGCCCGGGCCGCGCATCTGCCCCGTTCTTCCGTCACGGAGAGCAGCGCATGGAGCTTCGGCTCGAGCGCGCGAATCCGGTCGAGGGCTGCGTCGAACACCTCTTCGGCCGAAAACCGCTTCGTCCGGACGCCGTGCGATATGTCGCAGGCGCTCATGTCTCGCGCATTCATGTCAGTCTTCCTCCAGGATTCGGGGGACGCGGAAGAAATCGCCCTTTCGCTCGGGCGCTTCCCGGAGCGCCTCGTCCCGGATTCCGGCGTCCGCAGCTTCGTCCGCGCGCCATGGAGTCAGTTCCCAGGCAGCCGCGTCGAACGGATCGATCTCCGAAAGATCCAGCTCGTTCAAACGGTGAAAATGCGCGAGAATCCCGTCGAAATGCCGCATCAGCGACGGAAGCTCCCCGTCCTTCACCTCGAGACGCGCAAGCCGCGCCACATGCCGCACGTCGCGTTCGGTAACCGCCATATCCTTCCCTCCTCAGCCCGAATAGGGCCCGATCATTTCCCGGAACCTCGCTTCATCGATCACCGGAACGCCGAGTTCCGCGGCTTTTTTCACCTTGCTTCCGGGGTTCGCCCCGGCGACGACGAACGACGTCTTCGCGCTGACACTCGAGGTCGCGTTGCCCCCAAGCGTCGTCACAAGCGATTCTGCCTGTTCCCTCGTCATCGAGGTCAGCTCTCCCGTGAAAACGAAGCGCTTTCCCGCAAGGGGCGCCTCGCGCCTCGCGCCGGCCGGCCCCGATGCATCTTCCGCAGTCCCTTCCACGGCCATCGTCACGCCCGCCGCGGAAAGCCGCGCCAGAACGTCGCGCGAATTTCCGTCCCTGAAGAAGGCCGCGACGGACTCGGCGATGACGGGACCGACGCCGTCGACCGTCGCAAGCTCCTCCTGCGCGGCCGCTTCGAGCGCCGCCACGGAACGGAAGCGCCGCGCCAGAATCTCCGCGACCTTGCGCCCGACGTGCCGTATTCCGAGAGACGCCAGCAGGTTCGACAAGCTCCGGTGTTTCGATCCTTCGATCGCCACCAGAACATTCGCCGCCGATTTTTCGGCCATTCGGTCCAGCCCCAGTAGGACCTCGCGCGTGAGGTCGTAGAGGTCCGCAACGCTTCGGACCGCTCCGCGCGCGACGAGCTGTTCGACGAGCTTGTCCCCGAGCCCGCGGATATCCATTCCGTTTCTGCCCGCGAACAGCAGGATCCCCTCCCGGAGTTGCGCGGGGCAGGAAAGGCTGTTCGGGCAGCGGATCGCGACCTCGTCAGCCAGGCGCACGACGGGCGATCCACAGGCGGGGCATCGCTCCGGCATGACGAAGCGACGCTCCTCTCCGGTGCGTGCGGCGGCGTCGACGCCGAGTATCTCCGGAATGATTTCTCCGGCCTTTCGGACGCGCGCGAGATCGCCGATCCGGATGTCCTTTCGCTCCACCTCGTCCATATTGTGAAGGCTCGCCCGCCGGACGACGCTTCCGGCGATCTCGACCGGATCGAGATTCGCGACGGGCGTAAGCACGCCCGTCCGCCCGACGGAGACGACGATATCCCTGATGCGCGTCATTTTCTCCTCCGGCGGATACTTGAACGCGACGGCCCACCTCGGTGATTTCGCCGTCGCACCGAGCTGCGGCCACAGCGATATGTCGTCGACCTTGACGACGACGCCGTCCGTCACGTACGGGAGGTCGAAACGTCCGCTCCGCTGTTCCTCGACGAAGTCGAGGACGTCCTGCCGCGCGGGGCAGATCCGGTTCGTGCGCTGCGTGGGAAAGCCCATATCCGCAAGCCATTGCAGCGTCTCCGACTGCATGCGGATATCCGGCGCCGCGTCATCGCCGGTCCGGACCAGATAGTAGAGGAAGGCCGAAAGCCCGCGCTCCGCCGTGATTTTCGGGTCGAGCTGGCGCAGGCTGCCTGCCGCCGCGTTTCTTGGATTCGCGAAGAGCGGTTCTCCGGCCTCCTCGCGAATCCTGTTGAGTTCTTCAAACGATTTCTTGGAGAGGATGACCTCCCCGCGAACCTCAAGCCTCCCGGGCGCGGGTTTCTGCAGCCGAAGCGGCACGGAACGGATCGTGCGCACGTTCGCGGTGACGTCCTCGCCCGTCGCGCCGTCCCCTCGCGTCGCGCCGTAATGCAGCACGCCGTCCTCGTAGACGAGCGATACGGCGAGGCCGTCGATCTTCATCTCGCAGACGTATTGCGGATCATATCCCAGAAGCCCCGAGACCCTGTCGAAAAAGACGTGCAGCTCTCCGATATCGGCGGCGTTGTCGAGGCTCATCATCGGCGCGAGATGTCGCACCTTCCGGAAGCCCGTCAATGCCTCGCCGCCGACGCGCTGTGTCGGCGAATCGGGAGTCCTCAGGTCGGGGTATTCGCTCTCCAGCGCGAGGAGCCTCCGGAAGAGACGGTCGTACGCGTCATCCTCGATCTCCGGGGCGTCCATGACGTAATAGAGATGATTGTGGCGTTCTATTTCCCGCCGGAGGCGTTCGGCCTCCCCGCGCGCGGATTCGGGCGTAGCGTTCATTGGCGCCTCCGTAACGGGCTACTCCTTCGGCCGCATCGTCGGGAACAGGATGACATCCCGGATGGAGCGCGAATCGGTCAGGAACATGACGAGCCGGTCGATTCCGACGCCGAGTCCGCCCGTCGGAGGCAGCCCGGTCTCGATCGCGTTGATGAAGTCCTCGTCGAAGACGTGCGCCTCCTCGTCGCCGGACTCCTTCTTTTTGAGCTGATCTTCGAAGCGCACGCGCTGGTCCAGCGGGTCGTTCAGTTCGCTGAACGCGTTGGCCACTTCGCGGCCGCAGATGAAGAGTTCGAAGCGCCTCGTGTAGTCCTGGTTGTCCGGGTTTCGCTTGGCGAGCGGCGAAATTTCGGTCGGATGGCCGAGAACGAAGGTCGGCTGGATGAGCGTATCCTCGACGTGGGCCTCGAACATGGCGTTCATGATCGCGAAGCGCGACTCGGTTCCCTTGATCTCCATGCCGCGCGATCGCGCGATCGCCCGCGCCTCGTCGTCGGTCGAAACGGCGGCGAAATCGATGCCCGTCTTCTCGCGAACGAGATCGAGCATCGTTGCGCGCCGGAACGGCGACTCGATGTCCAGCTCGACGCCCTGGTACGTGACGTGACGCCCGCCGACAGCGTCGGCCGCGTTCCGGATGATGTCCTCCGTGAGCCGCATCATGTCCTCGACATCCGCGTAGGCCCAGTACACTTCCATCGCCGTAAATTCGGGGTTGTGCATCGTGTCGATGCCCTCGTTGCGGAAGTTCCTGCCGATCTCGTAGACGCGGCCGAACATTCCAACGACGAGCCGCTTCAGGTGGAGTTCCGTCGCAATCCGCAGGTACATGTCGAGCCCGAGCGCATTGTGGAACGTCTTGAACGGCCGCGCGTTCGCCCCTCCGGCGAGCACCGAGAGGATCGGCGTCTCGACTTCGAGCGTTCCCGCATCCTCGAGCGTCTTCCGCACCGACGAGATGATCGCCGAACGCTTCCGGAACACGTCCCGGACTTCCGGATGGACGATGAGATCGAGGTAGCGCTGGCGATAACGGACTTCCGCGTCCTTTAGGCCGTCCCACTTGTCAGGCATCGTGCGTAGCGCCTTGCTCATGAGCGTACACTTCGTGACGAGGATCGTCAGTTCGCCGCGCTGCGTCCGGAACGGATGCCCCTCGACGCCGATCCAGTCTCCCGTGTCCACCCACTTTTTGACGAAGCCGTACTCCGTTTCTCCCATTTTGTCGAACTGGAAGTACAGCTGCAGCGTATCCGTCTCGTCCTGAAGATGCGCGAACATGGCCTTGCCGTGCTTTCGCAGCGTCATGACCCGTCCGGCCGAACGCAGATGAACCGATGCGTCCGTTTCGTCGGGCGCGAGATGGTCGAACTCCTTCCGGATGCGGTCCAGCATATCGGTCCGCTCCCACTTTTCGATCCGGTAGGGGTCGTACCCCTCCTCCTCCCGCAGGCGCAGGAGCTTTTCCTTCCGCTGCTTGAAGATCTCCTCCTCAGGCTGCACCGCTGCATTCGGAACCTTATTCTGCTTCTCGTCCATACATTTCGACTCCCCTTTCCCTATATTCAAAGCACGGCGCGCAGGTTTCGAGGATTCCCCGAACCTCGCGCCAGTCAGCTGCGCAGGCGATGCTCCGGCGCACTTCCCCCGACCCCCGCAGGCCGCGGAAGACGCCGCCGGCGAACCGTTTCACCATGACAAGCGCGACGGACGCGCCGCGTTCTTCCACCGTCTCGTCGCCAAGCCGGATCAGGATATCCCTCCGCGTCTCGCAGTCGGGCGCCGGATCGACGCCGCAGCCATCGAGGGCGGCGACCGCAGCCGGAATCAGGAACGGATCCCGCATCGCGCCCCGGGCGGTCATGACGCCGACGCACCCGGCCCTGCAATACCGCACCGCGTCTTCGGGAGAAAAGACATCGCCGCTGGCGCTGATATATCCGGGGAAAAGGCCTGCGATTCGCTCGACTTCGGCCGAGTCGGCGACTCCCTCGTAGCGCTGCGCCGGAGTCCGTCCGTGCACGCAGATGTTGTCCGCCCCGGCGTCGAGAAGCAGACGACAGAAATCCTCCGTCGAAAGAGGATAGCCTGAAGGAGACAACCGTATTTTACCCCACACCGGCGCTCCGAGACGCTTCAGATTCTTGGTCATTTCGGCCGCGATTCCGGGGTGTTCCATAAGGCGCGCTCCCGCGCCGCGCTTCAGGATCTTCGGCATGGGGCAGGCCATGTTGATCCCGAACGCATCGCATCGCGCTCCGCTTTCCAGGATCATCTCTCCGGCCCGGACAAGGGTGTCCGCGTCTCCGGCGAAAAGCTGAACGACGAGCGGGACGGATTCCCGGCCGCCGAAGGATGCATCACATTCCTCCGCGCGGCTCCGATGCGCCGCTTCGAGCATATTCCGAGTCTTCCCGCCGCCCCTGACGAGCCCCGTGGCGCTGATCATTTCCGTGTGGACCATCCCGACGCCGAGCCGGACAAAAAAGCGACGGACGGACGCTATGGTGATCCCCGCAAGAGGGGCGAGCCAAATACGATTCCTGACGGACATGTTTCCTATCTGCACTCCATATCACCGCCGCCGGTCCGGACGACCGGCGTTCCTTTCGTAGATCATTCGCATTCCGTCGAGCGTGAGGACGGGGTCCACATGGCCGATCGTCTCCGACGCCGACGCGACGAGCGAGCAGTGTCCGCCGGTCGCAACAACTGCGGTTTCGCAGCCGAGTTCCTTCCAGATCCTCCGGACAAGCGCGTCCACGAGTCCGGCGGTGCCGAACAGGATTCCGGACTGGATCGCCTCGACCGTCGACCGTCCGATCGCGACCGGAGGAATTTCCAGTGCGATCTTCGGAAGCTTCGCCGTCCGTCCGAAAAGAGCTTCCATGCTCGTCACGATCCCCGGGGAAATCGTCCCTCCGAGATAGGCTCCGTCCGGTGAGACGACATCGAGGGTGATCGCCGTTCCGAAGTCCACCACGATCAGGGGGCATCCGTATTTCGCCTTGCCGCCGACCGCGTTGATGAGCCGGTCGGCGCCGATCTCCTTCGGCGCCCCGTACCGGACTTCGATCCCGAGATCCAGCGATGTGTCGACGCGCATGCACGGCGTATGGAAATACGTCTCCATGGCCTCGACGATCGCCGAATCGAGCGGCGGGACGACGCTCCCGAGAATGGCCCCCTCAATGCTTTTCGGATCTATTCCTGCCGCATGCATGACGGACAAAAGCACCATCCCGACTTCATCGGACGTTCTCCGATCGGAGGTGAGCCGCCACTGGCGCACGAGGCGCTCCCCGTCGAAGACTCCGGCCACCACGGTTGTGTTTCCCACATCGAGGACCAGCAGCATGTTCTTCCCCATCCCTTCCCGACGGCGTTTCCGTTGATGCGCCGTCCGCACACATCGCACCGCACCCGAAAAACAAAAACGCGCTAGAGCAGTTCAAAAACCGCGAAGGCGCCGAGAACCCCCATGAAAAGACTCCGCCTGACGGAAAGGGCCATTCCCCTGCCCACGAGAGCGAGAAAGACGATCGTCGCCCCGCCCGCCCCGAGAATGCTCCACGAAATCGTCCAAGGGATGAATGACGCCGTCGTCTCCGCGAAACAATCCCACAGCGTCAGAACCAGTTCGCCGAGCGACGCAGCGAAGGCGCCGCCGGGAAGGCCCGACAACCCCGGCGCAGCCAGCACGGAAATGAGCGGAAAAATCAGCGAAAACGCCGGGATGGCGACGAGATTCAGCACGAGTCCGACGACGGGGACCGTCCCGAAAGACGCCGCGACGAACGGGTAGGTCGCGACCCACACGACGGGCCCAGAGACCAGGACGCCTTTCAGTCCGCGCAGACCGGCGAGAGCGGCGAGCGTCAGGGCGGCAACGACGGACAGCCTCCATCCGAGGTCCCAGAACTGCCAGGGATTCCAGAGCAGCAGGGCGCATGCCGCGACGCAGACGGAATTGACCGGCTTGGCCGGACGACCGAGCGCCTGTCCCGCGAGGATCACCTGAACCATCAGAGCCGCGCGAAGGGCGCTCGCCGCCGCGCCGGTCAGGCTGACGTACGCCCAGAGGACGACGCTTGCCGCCGCGTTCGTGAAGAGCGCGCCGCCCTCGCCGAAAAGCACGGGGAAGACTCGGGACAAACGCCGCGAAACCGGACGAAGAAGCAACAGACACGCCGCAACGGCGATCCCGACGTGAAACCCCGATACGGCAAGCAAATGCGCCGTGCCCCATCGCGCGTGATCCTCCTGAAGCTCCGGATCCTTCACGCCGACCCAGGCGGCCAGAAGATACGCCTGCATCCTCCCCGGCATGGCCGAGACGATGCGCCGGCGCAATTCCGTCCGCAACGACGAGAAGGTCCATGACGACATCCCTGTTTCCTCGACGGACGAGGGAAGAAATTCCGCTACGACGCCTCTCGCCCGCCAGAAGACATCCTCCCGGAACTGCACGACGCGGCTCCGGTCCCTCCTCCGCCCGTCGGGGGAGGGCAGCGGAACGGCTCGTCCCGCAACGGAAACCAACGATCCTTCGGACGCGGTCCGCGACGGAGGAATGCGGATCAGGAACCTTCCGCTCGCCGAATCCACGAGGATGACGTTCGTGTATCCCCATTTCCGTTCCAGGGACACGACGCCTTTGATTTCCCGTACGGACGGGACGGCGGGCGGAACGCAAACGGGCCAGAGAATCCGGAGAAGTCCCGCAAGCAGACAGACGGACAGAAACGCTCCGGTCCAGATCGCGCCGGAAGGCGCCGGGGCGGAATACGACAATCCGACGACGCCGGCGAAGACGAGACATGCCGCGAGAACCGCCGCCCAGGGGGGCGCTCCCGCGCCGATTCCGAGAAGCGCGACGACCCACGAAGCGAGAAGAAGCGACGCAGGGGCCGAACACAATGTCATCGGATGACGATGCTGTTCCGGATCGCTTCCAGCTTTTTCGGACCGATTCCCTTGACGAGCAGCAGGTCCTCGACGGAACGGAACGGGCCGTTCGCCGATCGGTGCTCCGCAATCGCAGCGGCGATCTTCGGCCCTATCCCGGGAAGTTGTTCGAGTTCCGCGTTCGTCGCCGTATTGATATCGACCGGCGCGCCCGCCGCCTTGGGCGTTCGTCCGCCCGCTTCCCCCGCAACGACATTCGCCCGCGGCGCTTCGGTACGCGCCGGTTGAGGGTTCGCCCCTTTCACGACGGACAGCGCGGCGGGAACATGAACGTGCATTCCGTCGCCCAACGGCATGGCCAGGTTGATCGAAACGGAATCCGCATCGGGGCGGAGTCCTCCCGCTCTCTCGACAAGCTGGTAGGTCCTCGCGCCGGGAGGCAGCCGGTACACTCCGGGCGACCGCACCGCACCCGTGACGTACAGGACCCATTCTGCGGGCGGCGCGTACGTCGGTTCGGGAACGGGAGAAGGCGTCTCGGTCCGTTTCATCGACAGGGCCGGCCCGGCGACCATGCCGGAGGGGGTGCTCTTCCATCGTCCGGAAAACGTGACGAGCAGAAAGCCGGCCGCGGCGAGGCAGAGAGCGCCCGCCGCCAAAAAGGTCAGACTTTTTTTCTTCTCCTCATTCCACCCCACGCGGAACCCCTCCTGCGTCAATCGAGAAAGCGGACAAGACTCCCGTGAAGACACCAGTGATCCGCTTCCGAAATCTCCACGAGCGCGAAACGCCCGAGATCTTCAGCCCGTCCTCCGCGCAGGAGGACGACCTTGTCCGTATCGGTCCGCCCCTGAAGCGTGTCCTCTCCCCTGGGAGCGAAGCCGTCCAGAAGGATCGAAAAGCGCTTCCCCACGAGATTTTTGTTGATCTCGAGCGCGATCCCGCGCTGGAGATCGTTGACGTAGTTCAGCCGCCTGTTCTTCTCATCCTCGGGAAGCTGTCCGTCCATCGTCGCCGCGACGGTGCCGGAGCGGGGAGAATACGCGGCCGTATGGACCAGATCGAAACGAAACCGGCGCAGCGCATCCACGGAGGCGTTGAAATCCTCCTCCGTCTCGCCGGGGAACCCGACGATCAGATCGCTCGTCACGCCTGCGTCGGGAAAGCGGTTCCGGATCATCTCGATCGTGGCCGTATATCGTTCGAGGGTGTACGAACGGTTCATGAGGGCGAGGATGCGATCGCTGCCCGACTGGATGGGCAAATTGATCGACGGGCAGATCGTCGCGCAGGCGCCCATTGCGTCGCAGATGTCCGCCGTGAAATCCTTCGGATGCGACGTCACGAAGCGCAGGCGATCCACGCCCGGGATGGACGCCGCGTCGCGGAGAAGAGCGGAAAAACGGTATCCGTCGGAGAAGTCGGCCCCGTAGCTGTTGACGTTCTGGCCGAGCAGCGTAACTTCGCGAACGCCCGTCGCGACGAGCCGGCGGATTTCTTCGAGTATCTCCCGCGGCGCTCGCGACAGAAAGCGGCCGCGAACATACGGGACGATGCAGTACGTGCAGAAATTGTCGCAGCCGTGAGCGATCGTCACGTGCGCCTTCCAGCGGTTCTCGCGCTCCTCGGGAGGAACGCCGATGGCGTGATACGCCCGCGCGTCCCGATCCCGGAGGTCGATGCGCTCCGCTCCGGAGAGAGCCTGAGCGAGAGCGTCCGGCAGAAGACCGATGCTGCGCGGTCCGGAAACGACCCGAACCCACGGGAACCGGTCGAGAATGTCCTTCCCGATATTCTGGGCGATGCATCCCGTAACCGCCACGACGGGACGACCGGACCGTTTCCACGTTTCCGCATGGCGCCCCAGGTCGCTCCATATCTTGTGCTCCGCTTTGTCGCGGATGCTGCAGCCGGTGTAGATGATCACGGCCGCGGACTCGTCGTCCGATTCTTCCCAGCCGGAACGGAGAAGCGCCGTCCGCAACGTATCCGCATCATAGACATTCATCTGGCATCCGTATGTTTTGAGAGAAAAGCTTTTCACCGAATATCCTCCTGCATGAGGCCCGAAATCGCGGCCCTTTTCGTTCAAAATCAGATAATAACACGAAACTCCGCGCTCAGGATTCTCTCTTTTACCGCGAGGTGTAGAATGGACGAAAACGAACGCTACGGAGGTCGTAGGGATGCACCGTCTGTTTTTCGGCGCCATGCTTTGTTGCACTGTGTTTCTTTCCGTTTCCCCGGTTTGTGCGATGCCGCAACCGCCCGATGTCCCGGGCTGGACGTCCTCGCCGCAACAGGTCGTTCCCATTGATCCGGCATCGAAGGATAAGGGCTCCTGGACCCGGTGGCGCTACGAGGCGCTCTCCCCGGTCCGGCGAATCGACGTGCAGCTGCTTGCGGGCAAGGGACCGCACCTCAAGAAGGATCCGTCTTCGGCGTCGACGGGCGACGCATCGAAACAGCCGCGCCCGGGTTCCGACTTCCCCATCGGCTTCGGGGCGACGTATGAAAAGATCCGGGCATTCGGATGCGAAGGCATTCTGGAGGTTTACCCGTATGTCGGGACGGCGCTCGCGCTCGACCTCTCCGACGAAATGACGCTCGTTCTCGAGAGTTCCGGTTGTTCAAGCGAGGACTTGATCCGTTTCGCCGGAACGCTTCTGAAGTCTCTTTCCGAAGCGAAGCAAAAATAGGTTTCGATAAAACGAGGGCCGGAACCCGCGAAAGGGGTTCCGGCCCTCGTCACGCTCCGCTTCTATTTCGCCGAAGCCAGTTCCCACTTTTTCCCGAGTTTCTCGAAGAACCCTTCTTTTTTAAGTTCCGCAAACGCCTTCGTTACGGCCTCATGGAGTTTCGTATCCTCCTTGTTCATCGCAAGGGCCATCCCCGTTTTCGAAATCTGTTCCAGGAACGCCACCTTGAGCTTTCCGACGAAGTTCTTGTTGTTCTTCAGGTTGTCCTCAGTCACCGTGCTGTCCACGACGGCGAAATCGGCGCGTCCGAGAAGCACTTCGAGCAGCGCGTCGTCGGTCTTGGAGAAACGCTTGATCTCCTTGACGCCCTTCACGGAGGTCAGGAAGCTGTCCTGGATGGTCCCGGTCTGAACGGTTCCGGTCTTTCCATCGAGATCCTTCGTCGCCTTGATGTTCGTGTTTTCGGTCTTCACCACGATCGCGTCGGGCGTCGAATAGTACGTCTCGGAAAATGTGACTTTCTTCGCGCGTTCCGCCGTCGCGCTCATGCCCGCCGCGATGATGTCGATCTTGTTCGTGAGAAGGGACGGGATCAGGGAATCGAACGCCGTATCGACGATTTCGATCTTCTTCCCGAGCTTCGCGCCGATGGCGTTGATCAGGTCGATGTCGAACCCGACGATTTCGTTTTTGTCGTTTCGGAACTCGAAGGGACGGAACGTCGATTCCGTTCCGACTTTCAGGACATCCTTATCCAGGGCCGATCCCGCGGCGCAGGCGACCGATGCGGAAAGCGCGACGCAGAGCAGGAACAATCCAAGCACCATCTTCTTCATTTCCAACGACACCTCCATGAATTTAGTTTCACGTCCCAGACAATAAGAAACTTTAGTTCCAAGCAATCGTCATTATACGCCGCTCCGGAACGGTGTCAAGAAAAAGAGCCGCTCCCAGAGCGGCCCTTCACCGTCACATATTTTTCATCGGGATGCTATTCTTCCGGTTCGAACATATCCTTTCCGACCGCACAGACAGGACAGACCCATTCCTCCGGCAGACTTTCAAAAGGGGTGCCCGGCTGAACTCCCGCTTCGGGATCTCCCTCGGCCGGATCATAGACATAACCGCATACCGTGCAAACGTACTTCTTCATTCCATTCGCCCCCTCGTCGGTAGTGTTCATAGCGTTCGCAAAAAACCAGTCATAGAATTATAGCACGGACAGACGCCGGTCAAAATGCTCCGTAAGCAGGACGGCCCCCGAAGCAGTGACGAGGTAATCGTCTTCGATGCGCAGCCCTCCGAATCCTTCGATGTAGATCCCGGGCTCCACCGTCACGACATCGCCTTCCTGCAGGATGTCGGCGGAGATCGGAGAGAGCCGCGGCGACTCGTGAACCTCGAGTCCGATGGCGTGCCCGAGGCCGTGGATGAAATGCTCCCCATACCCCGCTTCCTGAATGATCTTTCGCGCAACGAGGTCGACTTCGCGGCCCGAAACTCCGGCGCGAATCGCCCCCGCGGCGGCCTCGTGCGCCCGCAGAAGGACATCTTCAATTTCTCTGACTCCGGAAGGAGGTTCGCCGATCGCGAAATTTCGCGTGATATCGGATACGTATCCGTCGACCCGGGCGCCGTAATCGACGGTCACCCAATCCCCCTTCGAGAGGGGTTTGTCGGTCGCCATCCCGTGAGGCAATGCGCTCCGCGGCCCTGAAGCGATAATGAATCCGTGGTCGCCCCACCCCCCCTCGGCGCCGCAACACCGGATTTCGTATTCCAGCGCGGCGGAAAACTCCAGCTCGGTCATCCCGTCGCGAACGCGCGAAAGAACCGTTCGATACGCGTCCCGCGCAATATCGGCCGCCTTGCGGATGAGCGCGATCTCTCCTTCATCCTTCTTCCTGCGAAGGGACGGAAGAAGGTCGCTTGCATCCGCCCACTCGGCGGAAGCGTTCTCCAGCCGCAATTCTTCGAACTTGCGAACGCTGACTCGCTCGGCTTCGTATCCGATCCGGCGGGCCCCCATTTCCGCAATCACGGCGCGGAGCGCGCCCGTCAGGGATCGCTGCCCTTGAAGGCGGACATCGAACGGCGACTGCGACCGCGACTGCGTCGCATACCGTCCGTCCGTAACCAGAACGGCGTCGTTCTGCGTAATGACGATCCCCGAACTCGAACCGCGAAAACCGGAGATGTAATACGCCCCCTCCCAGTTCGAACGTTCGACCACGATCAAAGCGAACGCGTCCAGTCCGAGCGGGCTCATCCGCTCGCGCAGGGATGCGACGCGGCTCCAAATCGTTTCGTGATTCATCGGTCTGCCGCTCCTTCATCGACAGGACCGTGAGGAGCGGCGGGAAGATCGATGATCCCCCACAGTTCCTCGCCATCCCCAAGATATGTTCCGGTCCCCTGCGGAACCATGCGTCCGATCGTCTGCGCCGGAATCCCCGATTCGGAAAGACGATTGAGCGCCTCCGCCTCTCGTTCCGCCGGCGCGACGGCGACGAGAACGCCGGACGAAATCATGTGGAGCGCATCGAAGCCAAGCGCGCTGCGGACGCGTTCCGTCAAGGGAGAAAGCGGGATGCGTTCCGGATCCAGGGAAACGTCGAGTTCACAGAGACGGCAGATCTCGGCAAGCCCTCCGAAGAGTCCCCCCTCCGTCGGATCGTGCATGAAGCGCGCGATGTCGCGCAGGGCGCGCGCATCATCGAGAACCGATATCCGCGACGCCCACGACCGGACCTCTGCGATCTCTTCTTCCGAAAGAATCGCCGCGAGAAGGTCGGGACGGTCATGCGCAAGGATCGACATGCCCTCGAGCGCAACATGCTTAGTTGCGATCACGACATCTCCGGGAACGATGTCCGTCGCTCTGTAGCAGAACGACGTGGGCCCCATCATCGCGCCGACGAGGACGGGACGATCGTATTTCGACGTCAGCTCCGTGTGTCCTCCGACGACCGCGGCGCCGATATCCGAACACGCCTGCGAGATCTCCGACATGACGGCATCGACGAATTCGACTCCGAGCGCGGCCGGAATGATGAGGGTCGCGACGAAATACAGCGGATCGCCGCCCTTGCATGCGATGTCGTTCGCGTTGATATGCACGAGCAGCTTTCCGGCGCCTTTGCTCGCGCCGACGATCGGGTCGGAGGAAACGGCGAGGAACGGCGCGTTTCCCCAACGGATCAGCGACGCATCCTCGCCGACGCCCGGGCCGACCAGAACTTCCGGGAGCGCCGCCCCGCGATGGCGAAACACCGCCCGTTCCAGAAGATTCGGAGGCAGCTTCCCGACAAGCATATTCCCGTTGTCCTTCATTCCCGGTCTTCATCTCCTCTGAGACTGTATCGGCACCCGCAGTAGTTCTGGCGGTAGAGCTTCAACTTTTTGCTGCATTCCAGCGATTTCAGAAAACCGCCGTTCTTCCGGAAGACGCGCGTGAGCCACGCAAGACTTGCCGCGCGCGCGACATCCGCCCCGATCTCGTTGATGCGGTCCGGATCTTTATGCGGACTGATCGTCAACGTCGTGCACAGGAACCCGCACCCCTCGGATACGGCCGCCTGCGACGCCCGGAAGATCTGCTCGCGAAAACAGCGCGGGCATCTGGCGCCGCCTTCCGGCTCGTTCTCAAAACCCAGGACCGCAGCGTCCCAGCATGCGGGATCGTACTCCGGGAAAAGGACGGGCGTCCGGTGCGCGGCGAAGACCGTTTCGACCGCGGCGCGCCGTCGAAGATATTCCTCTTCCGGATGAATGTTGTTCCCGTTGAAACACCCGACGACACGATACCCCTCTTCAAGAAGCGACGGGAGCGGAACGGTCGCGTCGGGGCCGCAACAGACGTGCAGCAGAACGGACGGCGTCACTCCGTGAAGAGTCGAAGCATCGCTCCGGACACTCCGGCGACGTCCAGCCCCATCGCCGCATACACGTCAGGCGACGCTCCCGACTCGCCGTACCGCGAAACGCCGATGTTCGAGACGCGGCAGGAAAGCCCCAGATCCATCATGCGCGCGCTCACGATGCTTCCCATGCCGCTCCGTACGTTGTGATCCTCGACCGTGAGGACCCGTCCGGTCGCCGCGGCCTCCCGAAGCGCCGCGTCATCGCACGCGAGAGGCGACGAAATTCCGTAAACGGCGATCGAGCGCCCCTGTTCGCGCAGGGCGTCGGATACCTGAAGCGCGACGTTCGTCATGGCGCCGAGCGCCAGAATCGCGCCGTCCGAACCGGTGCGGATCCGCGCCGCCTTCCCGTAACGGAACCCGTCGTCGGCCGCGTAGACCGGGAGACCTTCTCTCGTCGTAATCACGGGGGCCTTGCTCCGTCCCATCGCGATGCAGACGTTGCCCGGCTCGGCAAGCGCCCAGCGGACGGCGCGGTCCGTTTCGTTGGGGTCGGCGGGAACGACCAGCTTCCAGCCGAACATGTTCCGCAGAAGGCCGACGTAGTCGATCGCCTGGTGCGTCATGCCGTCCTCTCCGACATCGAGTCCGACGTGCGTGAGGACGAGTTTGAGGCCCGTGCCGTTGATATCGTTCAGCCGCTGCTGGTTATACGCTTCGGAGAGCCCGAAGACCCCGAAATCGGCCCATACGGCCGTCACGCCCGCCAACGCGGCGGCTCCGGCGGCCG
>CAYVKE010000012.1:21252-22663 GCA_964451935.1 uncultured Synergistaceae bacterium
ATGTTCCTGGATGCCGCACTGCAGAAACCATTCGGGGCAATTCTTCGCGAACGAATCGGTCTTCACGGATCCCGCAAGGTCGCAGTCGAAGACGAGAATCGGACTCCTTCCGGGAACGCCGTAGTTCAAGATTCCCACATCGGCCAGCGCCTTGCCGAAGGCCGATCGGTTATCGCTTGCCGATTGCGCGTCGAGCGTCCGGGGCGTTCCGGGTTCGATTTCCCGTCGCATGACCGGAACATGCGGAAACTGGACGGGAGTCCGCTTCCGCTCCTTGATCGCGCGGTCGAGTTCCGCAGCGTCGAGTCCGAGTTCGTTCATCCCCGTGCGGTACAACTCGACGCTCGCGGCTTTACCGTGATAGTCGGGAATCCCCTCCATGAAGGACACTCCCCTGCCCATCAGCGTGTGGCACAGGATGACCGTCGGGCTTCCATCGGAAACGGCCTGCCGCAGCGAGGAATAGATCGTTTCGGGAGAATGGCCGTCGCACTCCAGGACGGACCAGCCGTCCGTTTCCCACAGACGCCGGACATCGGCCGGCATGACGTCTTCCGTCCTTCCGGAGATCTGGATGTGATTGAGGTCGACGAGCGCGGTCAGTCCGGAGAGGTTGAAACGCTTCGCCAGTCTTCTCGCCTCGGCGACCTGCCCCTTCGTCTGCTCCCCGTCGCCCATGAGGACATAGACGCGCCCCGGAGAACGGCGTCGGCTTTGCGCCAGCGCGTAGCCGACCCCGGCGGACAACCCCTGCCCGAGATTCCCGCTTCCCCAGTCAATCCCGGGAACCGACCGTTCGACATGCCCCTGGAACGGACTGCCGCACGCGCGAAAGTGGGCCGCGGCCTGTTCCGGATCGAAGAAGCCGAGTTCGCCGAGAACCGCATAGGTCGCCGGGGAGGTATGTCCGTGGCTGACGACGACATAATCCCGATCCGGAGAGACGGCCGGAGTGACGTTCGCCACAGCGTAGGTCATCAGCGTCATCTCGAGACTGGAAAGCGAGCCGGCCGGGTGTCCGCTCTTCGCGCGAGCCGTCATCGTCAGGATGCGCCCTCTGCAACGATTCGCAATGTCGCGGCAGACGCGTGCGTGTTGTTCCGACAGCGCTTCGACCGGAAAATCGCGAAGCGAAGGCATCTGTTCCTTCATCGATCAAATCTCCTCCCTGAAGAACAATGTCCTGTATTATAGCCGTTCTTTCCCGAATGCCGCCATTCCGGCGGGGCGAAAAAAAGGGCGGCTCCATGCCGCCCGCATGCGCCGCCCGAAAAAATCAAATATAGACCCGGGGAACCCGCTTCAGGAACATTATGGGGACCTCGTAGTTGATCGTCCCGAGCCGCGCGGCCACTTTTTCGGCTGTTATCCGGTTGTCGCCCTGGCTGCCTATCAGCACGACCTCGTCGCC
>CAYVKE010000012.1:22673-35600 GCA_964451935.1 uncultured Synergistaceae bacterium
CGTAGTTGATCGTCCCCCGAACTGCCGCGATCTCTTCCGGCGTAATCTCGTCCGTTCCCTGGCGGCCGACGAGAACAACCTCGTCGCCGACGCGAACGTCCATTCCCGTGACGTTGATCATTGTCTGGTCCATGCAGATGTTCCCCGCCATCGGAACGCGCTTCCCCCGGACAAGGACGTCCACTTTCATCGAAAGCGAGCGCGAATACCCGTCCGCATAGCCGACCGGCAGGACCGCGATGCGTTCGCTCCCGCGCGTCATGTATCGCAGGCCGTATCCGACGCCGCTGCGTTCGGGCAGTTCACGGACGACGGCGATCGCCGTCTTGACCTCGAACGTCGGCTTCAGTTCGATCGGACGGACGCATTCGCCCGACGGCCACATTCCGTACAGGATGACGCCGGGCCGAACCGCATCGAGGTATCTGTCCGGCATGTTCTTCGAAGTCAGTATTCCTGCGCTGTTGCAGACGTGCCGGAGCGGAACGCGCACGCCTCTGGCCTCGATCGATGCGAGCGCCTGTTGATAGCGTTTGTACTGGCCGCCGGTGTACTCGAGCCGGGACTCGTCAGCCGTCGCGAAGTGCGTGAACAGCCCCTCGATGCGGATCCCGGGCAACGCCAGGAGTTCGTCGGCGATTGAAGGAATATCTTCCGGAAGAAAGCCGATCCGCCCCATTCCTGTATCGACCTTGACGTGGATTATCGCGTTCTTCCCCTGGGATACGGCGGCCGCGCTCAAAGCCCGCGCGAAAACGACATCCGTACAGGCGGCGGTGATATCGCGCCGGACGTACTCCCCCGCGACGTCATACGGCGACGACCCCAGAACGAGAACAGGCTCGTTGATCCCTGCATCCCGCAGTTCGATCGCCTCATCGGGCGTCGCGACGGCGAAACGCCCGCATCCGGCCTCCAGAAGCGCTTTTGCGACACGCACGGCCCCATGGCCGTACGCATCCGCCTTGATAACGCCGATGATCTGCGGCTTCGGGCCGATAAACGCCCGGATCGCGGAAAAATTAGCCTTTATGTTCGACAGATTGATTTCCATGCGCGTTGGTCGAAACGTCATAGTCGTCCTCCTTGCATAATGAAGGGGGCGAAGGTCGCCCTCCGCCCCCTTCTCCTACCCGTACAGTTTAAGGGCAGATGTCATCTCTTCCCAGGGAAATCTATCAGGCGGGAAGATGGGTGTTCGCTTCTGCGAAACTAGATCTTCAGTTTGCCGGTGCGGCGCTTCTCGTCGAAGTCCTTGACCAACGTCCGCAACGTTCCCGAAAGCAGAAGAAGCGCGATCAGGTTGGGAATCGCCATCAGGCCGTTGAGCGTGTCCGCAAGATCCCAGAGGTTGTTCAGGAACTGCCCGCCGTTCCCGAGGAGTTCTCCGCCGGCCGCGCCAATGACGCATAGGATGACCCAGAGGATTTTCATCACGGGAATGAACTTGACGCCGAAGATATACGTCGCAGCCGTCTCACCATACCAGTACCAGCCGAGAACCGTCGAGTAGGAGAACAGCGACAGTCCGATCGAAAGAATCCAGACACCAGGCTGGCCGAGGACCGAGGAGAACGCCGTCATGGAGAGCTTGGCGCCCGTAAGGTCGGGGCTCGAGGTAAGGACGCCCGTCGAGAGGATCGTCAGTCCGGTCAGGAAGCAGATGACGAGCGTGTCCACGAAGACTTCGAAGATGCCGTACATGCCCTGCCGTACGGGATGATCCACAGTTGCGGTCGCGTGGACCATCGGAGCGGAGCCGAGTCCGGCCTCGTTCGAGAACACGCCGCGCGCGATGCCCTTGGTCAGAGCCATCTTGATGCTCCAGCCCGCGATAGCGCCCGGAAGGGCCATGGGATCGGAGAAGGCGTATTTGACGGCGTTGCTGAGGGCGACGGGGACTGCAGAGGCGTGCGAACTGATGACGATAAGCGCGCCGACGATGTAGAAAATGGCCATGAAGGGAGTGAGGTATGTCGTGACCGTCGACAGGCGCTGAAGCCCTCCCATGATGACCATAGCGGTGAGGATCGCAAGGATGACGCCCGTCCAGACGTGCGGCACGCCAAAGCCCATGGAGAAGCCCTCGGCAGTGGAGTTCGCCTGCACGGCGCAGCCGATCCCGAACGACGCGAGGAATGCGAAGAGGGCGAAGATCCAGGCGAGCCACTTCTGCCCGGCGCCCTTTTCAAGGATATACATCGTGCCGCCGCGATAGTTGCCGAGTTCGTCCTTTTCGCGGAAATGCACCGCAAGCGTCACTTCGCAGAACTTCGTCGTCATGCCGAAGAAAGCGGAAACCATCATCCAGAAGAGTGCGCCGGGGCCGCCGAGGTGAAGGGCCGTGGCGACGCCCGCGATATTGCCGGTGCCTACTGTTGCAGAAAGAGCGGTCGCAAGGGCGGCGAAGGAGGAAATCTGGCCTTCTCCTTCAGCCTTCTTGCCGATCTTGCCGAAAACTTCCTTGAGCATCAGGAAAAAATACCGGAGCTGCGGAAGACCGAGGATGAGCGTGAGATACACGCCCGTGCCGACAATAAGCGTCAGCATCCAGGGTCCCCAGACGATACTGTTGATAACACCGTTGATCTTCATGATTTGTTCCATAAGATGCGATTCCCCCTTATCTTTTCTGAACTGATTCCTCCGGACAAAACACCCGGAGGATGCTTCCCCCTTTTCGATAACACCAACTTCAGGTATTTCGAGCGCTTCCCGGCACACAGAAAAGATAAAACCGCTTCCATGTATTTTTCAGTCCCCGAAAATTCACCTCCTTCTGATCGTTCTTTATTGACCAATGCACTTTGGATATTCTATCACAATAACGGCGTTCCTTATGCATATGCGGCGGGAGAAGACTCCCGCCGCATATGTCTGCGCCTAGATATATCCGTTCTCCTTCAGGATTTTCTTCGCCGTTTCGACGTTCCGGACCGCCAGCTTGACGACGGGGCCGGTGCAACCCATGGCCGATTCTGCGTAAATCTTCTCCTTCCAGAGCGCCCGAACCGCGTCCTCGATCGAAAGGACGTCGATCCCGTGAATCTCGTCATCCGTCGGCTCCGCGGGAGGCGGCGTGATTTTCTCTTCCGTCGCGACCGCTTTCGGAGCCAGATCGGAGATGACATCGTCGAGCCCGGCCTTTTTGGCGGCCGCAAGCTCCCGGGCTACGCAGGCGGGGAGATCGCCGCGAACCGACTCCGCGTTGAAGGCGATCGCATTCGCGATGACGGGGGCCCCGGAAGCGCGGGAAATGATCGAGATGACCTTCGACCACCCTTCGCCGCACGAAGGACCGTACCCCCATCCGAGCGCCTCGAACGATCCTCCCGTCGCGTACGACGAGAACATCTTCATGAGAACGTTCCCCGTAAGCGTATCGTTGACGCAGACGTCGACCGCGCCCGCGAGGATATCGTTGCCGCGCAGCACGGCGCCGCCGTCCTTGCGGACGCTTGCGCCGAAGGCGATCTCGTACCCGTTATCCTTCAGTCGCGAGAGCGCCCGGAAGACGAGCTGCGCTCCTTCGACGTTGAGAATGCCGACGGTCGGCTTTTTTTTGCCGATCGCCTTCGCCACGGCGACGCCGTACAGGGCGTTCAGAAGCATGGCCTCGGCCCTGTGGATCGCGGACGTCCCCGTCGAGGACGCTACGATCATATCCCTGCCCCGCGCCGGGGTGAGAACGCGTCCGATGGTCGTGACGCCCATCGGGAAGGGGTAGTGCAGCGCGACCGCGCCGTCGATCTTCTTCTCCCTGAGCGCCGCTTCCATCGCCGTCGCGACATCCGCGTCGCAATCGCCCGTCTCGATCCATTCGAGGTCGTCGTACCCGGCGATCCTGGGGCCGATCATGACGACCCGAACCGTTCCGGTCATCTGCTGGGCAAGACGACCGCCGTTCGCCAGTTCTTCCGCTCCAAGCTCGCTTCCGCGAGCCATGAGCCCGATGCGCGTTTTCGGCCCGCCGCTCTTCGCAGCTTCGACCAGATCGGCAAGCGCCTCGCCGATGAGTTTTCGAACTTCCGCCATTCCGATCCCGCCCCTCAGTTCAGCTTGCCCGCAAGCTCCGAAAGGGTTTCGAGGAGAAGCGCCTTGATCTCTTCCTTGCTGACCGCGCCGGACTGCTGCGCGCCGCTGCTCTTCTCCAGAAGGAACGAAGCTCCGTCGGCGAGGTTCGTCAGGCGGGCGAGGAACAGGCTCCCCTTGCCGATGATCATCGCACGGTTCATGGTCCCCTCGCGAATGGCGTCGCAGGCGTGGCCGACGAACGGCACGCCCGACGGGATGTGCCCCTGCGTGTGGGCGAATCCGGTGACGCCCTTCTGTTTCACGAAGGTCATCATGTCCGCCTTCTCGATCGCCTTTTTCATGACGGCGAGCGCCGCGATCATCTTGATGTTCGCGAGCGGAACGTCGCCCGCGCCGGCAGGGAGCGTGATTTCATTGTCGTGAAGCTCCGCGGCGAACTTGTCGACGTCGTTAAAGGAGAGTCCGAGCTTCTCGAGCGGTTCGAGGACGAGCGCCGACGTGATCGCCTGCGGCGCGGAACCGGCGCCGACCGTGTGCTTGCCGATGGCGTCAAGGCGCATGACGGGGTTCGTCCCGTCATCGGGAACCAGGAGGACCGCAAAGTTTCCGAGGCAGTCTTCCAGCGCGGGCATTTCCTTCTTGACGTGGTCCCGGCCGTTCATGAACAGCTTGGGAATGGCGCCGCCCGCGAGAACGACGCAGTTCTTCCGCGTTCCGGCCGCAACCTGCGATGCGGCCGCGATCATCGCATTGACCGGGCCGGCGCAGAAGCCGCGGACATCGCACCCGGAGGCGTTGACGCATCCGGCGATCTCGGCGACCGCTTTCGCGAAGTTGCCGCCCGCGCGCTGGTTCATGTCTCCCGCGCCTTCCTCGGAACACTCGATCACGAAATCGACGTCCTTCGGGTCCATGCCCGTGTTCTTCAGGAGATGCAGCAGGGCGAGAACGCCGCCGGCCTTGCAGGCCAGGTTCTCGAGAAGGACGTATGAAAAGAGGCAGTCGTCCACTTCGTGTCCGTTTCGGGCGCATCCGACGACCTTGCCGCCGATGTATAGTGCGCGGGCTTTTTTCCCGGCCACTTCCGCACTGATCTCGGAAAGATCGTGTCCCTTTTCGAGACGCGCGAGAAGCGCTTCCGTCACGACCGGGTCCTTCGCAAGCTTCTCCCGGACGGATGCGGCGAAGGAGCTTTCGAGCCAGATGATGTCGAACACGTCGCTTATATCGATAAGGCCGAGGAACTCGTCCTCGGGCATGATTTCACCGTATTTCCCGTAGCGTTGCGCCCCGGCGACGCGGTTGACATACCAGGGCTGGGGTTGCTTTTCGAGCGCCTCCAGGGAAATACCGCCGATATATGCCTGGTTCGGGGCATAGTCCTTCGCCTCTTCATACGTTTGCAGGTGCTCCGGAAGCTTCGCGAGAAACTCCGACTCCCCCTTCGTCTCGTGTTCCACGAAGGGTGTGTTGCCATAGTGCAGCCCGAGTTCCGGAGCATGGTTCAGACAATAGGCGTATCCCTTGATTCCGACGCTGCTCATACCTCAAAAAACCTCCTCGTTTTGAACGCTTCCCGCTTTGGGAATTTCTTCAAGCCGAAGGGCCCGGGAACGAAACGCCCCGGGCCCCGATATGGTGCTAGTTCGAAAAGACAGTCTGGTCCTGTATCTCGGTCTGAAGCGCCTTGAGGGCCTTCATGACGAGACGGCGACGAAGTTCTTTCTCTTCTTCGAAGGGCTTCGTGGGATCGCCGAGGGGATGCGGAATGGCGACCGCCGGAACGATACGGTTGGCTCCAACCGTGAGGGAAATGGGAACTATGGTGCAGACGTGAACAACCGGGAGACCCGCTCTTTCAATTTCCTTAACCATCGTTGCGCCGCAACGAGTGCAGGTTCCTCAGGTCGATGTCAGTATGACGGCCGTCACTCCGTCCGCGATCAGTCTGCGTGCGATTTCAGCGCCGAACTTCTTCGCGCTGGCGACAGCCGTTCCGTTGCCGACCGTCGTGTAGAACTTCTCATGGAGCTTCTTGAAGACGCCCTGCTTCTCGAATTCGCGCAGAACGTCCACCGGAAGGACGCGATCCGCATCCTGGCAGGCGTAGGTCGCATCGTATCCGCCGTGCGCAGTCTCGTACTTCTCGGCCGTGAGATCCATGACGCCGGCGATCGAGTACTCGCCGAACTTGCTGGCGCTCGACGCCTCGATGTGGTCCGGGTTGCCCTTCGGGCAGATTCCGCCGGACGTGACGACCGCGATGACGGCGTTCTTCATGTCCTTGACGGCGGGATTCGGAGCGACGCGGTCGAAGACGGGCATCGGGTATTCCGTCGTGAAGGGTTCGCCCTTCATCTTGGAGACGAACATGTCGACGCAACGATCCGCCGCGAGTTCCTCAAAGAACTTGTTCTTGCGGATGCCACGCTCGATATACCCTTCCTGCTTCGGGGTTCCGAGCTTCTCGCCCCTGAGGAGCTTCAGGACGAGCCTGGCCATGGTCGGAGCGGCGTTTTTCATGCCGGCGGCGCTGTCCGCGGTTTCGACGATGTAGCCGAATTTCTTGAACATCTCAGCGCCCGGGTTCTCCGGATACATTCCGGAAACCACGGGAATTCCGAGTTCCTTGGAGACGACCTCAAGGATTCCGCCGCAGGCCGTCCCGTAACGGCCCGCGTTGAACGCAGGGCCGGCGACGACCGCATCGGGCTTGAATTTTTTGATCATCCCGATGATCGTCGCTTTCGCCTCATCCATGTTGGAGGCGAAGTAGGAGTCGCCGCAAATAACCGTCGCGACGATCTGCGCGTCAGCACCAAAAGCGGCCTTCAGGGCCATTCCGGGGCCAACGACGCTCTCGCGCACCTCGGGTTTATAATCGGCTTTTTCTTCTCCTCCGATACCTGCATAGAACTGATTTATATAATGAACGATACGGAAAGACATTCGTAAACCTCCTTTCTTCGTGGAGTCTACAGCTTGTATTGGCTGAACTGCTCACGTATTTCCTTGACCGACGCCGCGAGGGCCTCCGGATCAAGGACCATTTCCATCATGCTGATCTGCTCTTCCCATGCGGCAGCGTCAGCTTCAGCGCGAATCTCCTGATCGAACACGTGATATACGGCGAGTCCCAACGGGACTCCAGCCAGCGGACCTGCATATGTCGGATCGCCGTTCGACACGGTCTCCGCGTAGATCCCGGCGCCTTCGGCGTCGGAGGATCCGAGGATGACCACGGTGTTTTCGGCTCCGAACTTTTCAGCGGCGTCCTTGATACGCTGCTGATTTTGCAGATCCATGGCTCCTGCAGCCGTTCAGACGAAGCACTCGGTCACCGAGAAAACAATCTCGGCGCCGCTGTTTTTCAAGCATGCCTCCATGGCGGGTCCGGGAACGCCGTCACGCTCTCCCAGAAGAAGCAATTTCTTTCCGGCCAGTTTGCCCATGCTCTACACCTCCTCTTTCAGATTATTGAAGTCCATTTTCGCAAAGCGGTTCCGTTTCTAGATCGTGTACGCTCCGAGCTTCGTGTAGCCGAGTTCGCTGGTCGCGCCGGTGATCGCCTGAAGCTCGACCGTGATCGTCCCGTCGGCGGCGAGAGAACCCTGCCAGCCTCCGGCGATAATGTTCGCTTCCTGCGGGAATCCGATGACCGTCTTCATCGGGGGCAGAACGATGACTTCGTTCGCGTTCCCGGCGGTGACGCAGGCGTCGCCTTCCTTGCAGGAATCCGCAAGGGACTGGCTCGCGCCGTCCTGGCCCGCGTATTCGTCGGTGAGAAGGCAGGTCTTGATCCCGGCCCGCTCGGCCTTCCAGCAGTTCATGATGAGGTCGGCGTCCGGGTTCCCGAAGCCTTCCTCGGTGATGACGAGGCCGTCGACGCCGAGCATCTTCGCGAGCTTGATCGCGTAGGAGGAACTCCGACGCTTGTCGGCGAGCGTCACGTTCTCGTTGGTGACGATGCAGCCGACGAAGTTGAAGTCCTTGCCGTGATGCCGGAACATCGCATCGATGACGGGGTTGTTCTGGTGCGAGTAAGTGTTGTTCTTGTCGCAGGCGGACACGCAGTTTCCGGACGCGATCGCGCCGTCCATGACTTCGGTCGGGCTGACCAGCGTCGGAAGGATCTTCTTGACGTCCACGCCGTAGAGCCACGTGTCGTGAAGGAGGCCCTGCGTCTGGAGCATGTAGAGATACGCGACCTTCGGAAGCGCGGGATACGCATGCATGGCGTCCTTGAAGTTCGCGAACTCGAAGCTTTCGACCGCATCCGCCTTCGCGTCCTTGCAGCATTCGGCGAGGTACTTCGCGGTTTTCAGCCCCGCGACGCGGCACGCGGCTTCATGCTCGTGCTTCTCGAGATCCTTGACGGGTTCGAGGACCAGCACGACGTTGTTCGTCTTCGAATAGGGCGTATAGTCCGCGCCCGGTCCCTGCATATCGATGATGCCTTCCTGGAACCGGACGATCTGGCCGGTCGTCACGACCGCGGCGCCTTTCAGGACGAGCGTCTTTCCCTCGCCGACCGTCTCCACGTCGCTGACCATGCCGGGGAAGACTTGTCCGTTCCCCTCGATCTTGAAGCGGGGCTCGATGACATCCTTCACGGGAAGGATGCGGACGCTCTCTCCGGGCATGGCGAACGCAACGTCGATCTTGGCGAGCCGTTCGTCCTCGGAAAGCAGCTTCACAAGTTCTTCCTTATTGACATGAAGAACGCCCTTTTCGACGTGCGTCTTGTTTCCCCACGCCAACTTCGTAACCTGTACCTTGTGTAGTTCAAGTTTCAATGCAATTCCCCCCTTTGTACTCCTGACACTACAGAAGCGCCTCGACGTTCTCGCGAATCTTCTCGAGGGTTACATCCGGACCGCTGATCCGGGCGACCTCGACACCTCCCTTCCAAAAAAGAAAGGTCGGAAGCCCCATAACCTTCTGCGCTATGGCGACGCGCCGGTTTTCCGATACGTTCACGGAACTGAACTTGACCTTTCCTTCATACTCCTCGGCCATCTTGTGGACGTTGGGAAGGAGCGCCATGCAGGGTCCGCATTTCGGGCCCCAGAAATCGACGAGCACGGGAAGAGCGCTCTCCTTAACTTCAGCATCGAAGTTATCCTTTGTGAGTTCAATCATTTTCGATTCACCTCCTTTCGGAATTGTTGGCGACGCCATTGTACAGGAGCCCCAGGCTTTCAAGGCTCGCCCGCATCAGCTCGAAATCCACGAAGGCATAGTCGGACGCGATTGGGTCCGGGAGCGCGTCCGGGCGCGCAAGACGCTCGAGACACGATCGGTAGACACCCAGCGCATTTTCGATCAGGGTGAGAGACGGTTCATCGACAGGATGGGATTCGGGAAAGACTCGAATAAGGACGGAACGGAACGGCTGCTGGGCGGGGCGCATATTACCGCACAGAGGATGCGTCAGGATTATTGCGCCCCTGTGCACGTAATCGCGGACTTTTGTGAGCACATCAAAAGAAGACCCTTCAACGACTTCCATATCGCTGACGAGACCGGAAAAAGACGTATTATTGGAGACCAAAAGACATTGACTGGCCAATACACTGCCTCCCTTTTGCAGCGATTGAACCATCTCTGTCAATGGCGCTTCCAGAGACCCGTCCAGCCGTAATCCTTTTTGCCTGAGAGTTTCAGCGCTTCACATTTTTGTGAAGGATTGCCCCTTCGGCGTCCCAAACGCGATTTCGGCTCGGGCGCTCTCTTACGGCTTTCATCCGGACATTCAACTGGAATTCTACACGAAGCGAAAATTTCGTCAAGGGCTCGTGAACGATGCGACAATGTCGAAGAGCTTACCCTTCCGGATTTGCTATAATAGCGTCCGTTGCAGACGAAACGCACAGCGAGGTGGAACACTCTTGTCGCAGGAACAATATTTCAAGGATATCGCGGAGATTTTGGAAGTCGACGCTGGCTCTCTCTCTCCGGAAACAGATTTTCGCAATGTTGTGGATTCCTGGTCATCAATGACAGGATTCGCAATGATCATTTACCTCGAAGACACATACGGCGTTTCTGTGGATCCCGATCGATTCTCCTCACTGAACACGCTCGGAGAACTGTATTCCCTGGTCGCTCCCGGCGTTGCTTGCGAAACAGGCGGGGTGAAATAGTCTTTCATGGAAGAAATCATCCTGAAAACCGTGAGTGAGGTTCTCGACTGTCCCGTCTCAAGGACAACGCAAAAACTCGACATCCCGGAATGGGGTTCCCTGAAGATGCTCCAGATCATCATGGCGCTCGACGAAATCGGGATTTGTCTGCCGCTTGAAAAAATAGCGGATATCCAAGGAGTTCCCGACATAATCGCGTTGGCTTCCGGGGAACCCAGATGACCGGGACCGTCGAAGGAATATCGATCAGGGGAATCGCCGCCTGTGTTCCCCAGCGGGAGATCGACAATCGCGTCTTCGGCGCGGCGTTGTTCGGCAACGAGATCGAAGCCGTGGTTTCGACGACAGGCGTCGAAAGGAGACGCGTCTCGACCGAGGGGCGAACGACGTCGCTGGACCTTTGCATCAAGGCGGCGAAAACGCTCAACGAAGCCGGATCGTTCGACTTTTCGGCATTCGGAGGGATCGTATTCGTTACGGAGAGCCCAGACTATCTCATGCCCAATAACGCGACGCAGGCGCAGACGATTTTGGGACTTCCGGTTTCCTCTTTCGCCTTCGATGTCAATCTCGCGTGCTCCGGGTATCCCTACGGCCTCTGGGTCGCGGCGATGTGCGCCCGATCGACCGGAAAACCGGCGCTTCTGCTCGACGGAGAGACGAACTCGCATTTCGCTTCCCCGTTTGACAAGGCGACCGCGCTTCTCTTCGGCGACGCCGGAACGGCGACGGTTCTTGAACCCGACGCAGACGCCTCCTCTTGGCTTTTCGAATTCGAGACGGACGGCGCCGGCCGGGATGCGCTCATCATCTCCGGCGGAGGGTACCGAAACAGGACAACCTGCGACAGCGCCACGTATATCGACTACCCCGACGGAGGACGTCGCCGCTCTATCGACATGCGCATGAAAGGTATGGATGTCTTTTCGTTCGTCGTCCGTCGCGTCCCGGGAACCATCGAGAGCCTGATGCGCGTGCAAGGCAAGACTCCCGACGATTTCGACTTCCTCGTCCTGCACCAGGCGAACAGGTTCATGATTCGCCAGATCGCCAAGAAACTCCGCTTCCCGCAGGAGAAGGTTCCGATCAGCATCGACCGCTTCGGGAACTCGAGTTCCGCTACGGTCCCGCTGACGATATGCGCGAACCTGAGCGAACAGATCGCCAAGGGTCCGCAGCGAATGATTCTCTCCGGCTTCGGAGCAGGGCTCTCAATCGCGTCGGTCTCCCTGACGATCGGTCCGTGTGTCTGTCCGGAAGTGGTCGAATATGTGGAATGACGGCTGGATCGTCATCGCGGGAGCATCGCGGGGAATCGGCCGGGCGGTTGCGGATCGGCTCTCGAGCGATGACGTGCGCGTCGTTCTTTCTGCACGCGACGAACGAGCGCTCGAAGAGGTCGCCGCGTCGTACCCTCCGGATCGGCGCCTGATCATTCCGTGGGACTTCTCGGTTCCGGAATCGCTCGAAGAGTATGCAAAACTGGTCGCCGAAAAGGCCGGGCCTGTCTCCGGAATGGTCTATTGCGCGGGAAAACAGAAGACACTCCCGCTCAACCTTTCGAAACCGGCCATCGCACGGGATATTTTCGATCTCAACACATTTTCGGCCATCGAACTCGTTCGGGTTCTCTCGAAAAAGAATCTGCTTCACGAGGACGGAGCCTCGTATATCCTGCTCTCGTCCCTTGCGGCTCACGAGGGGGCCCTTGGCAAGGCCCTGTACGCCGCAAGCAAAGCCGCCCTGGAAGGCTTCATCCCCGCCGCCGCCGCGGAGCTGGCGCAAAAGCGCATCCGACTCAACGCGCTCGTTCTCGGCGTCGTCAGGACTGATATGTCCCTCGAATTCATGGACAAGATGACCGCCGAACAGCGAACCCTTATGGAAGCCGGATATCCGCTCGGACTCGGAGCCCCGGGAGATGTCGCATCCTTCATCCGGTACCTTCTTTCGGACGAATCCCGCTGGATCACAGGTCAGCCGTTCGTTCTCGACGGAGGACGCTCCGTGAGGGGGGTCTGACCGTGCGCGATCTCGTCGTGTACGGCGCAGGAGGCCTTGGTCGCGAAGTGCTCCGGATCGCTGAGGACATCAATGCGACGCGGAGTCCTTCGGAACGCAGCAATATCCTTGGATTCTTCGACGACGGCGTTCCCGAAGGAACGCTCTTCGGATGCTATCCCGTCCTGGGCGGACTTCCCCGACTGCAATCCTGGGAAACGCCCCTTGACGTGGCGTTCGGTATCGCGTCGCCCGAAATCAAGAGACGGCTCGCCTGCGCCCTGTCGGCCAACGCGAACCTCTCCTACCCCGTTTTGCGCCACCCGCTGTCGAGCATCGCATCGGACGCGACGCTCTCCCAGGGGTGCGTCATCGCGCAATTCGCTTTCGTATCGCTCGACTCCCACCTCGCCCCGTTCGTCTTCCTGAACACGGGCGCGCAGGTTGGGCATGACTGTCGGATCGGAAAGTTCGTCTCCATCATGCCGAGCGTCAACGTTTCGGGCAACGTTGTTATCGGCGACGAGGCGTTCATCGGCGTCAAGGCGACAATCCTTCAAGGACTTTCCGTCGGTGAAGGCGCGACGGTCGGAGCCGCCGGCCTCGTTGTTTCCGACGTTCCGGCCGGTTGCACCGTTCTCGGAAACCCGGCGCGCATCGTCAAGCGGCGGGAAATGCCGGAAAACCCGGAGAAATAGCACCCACAGGAGACTCTTCATGAAGAGTCTCCTGTGGGTGCTATTTC
>CAYVKE010000012.1:35610-36690 GCA_964451935.1 uncultured Synergistaceae bacterium
ATTGGGGCAGCAAGCCTCGTTTACTCCGACGTCCCGGCTGGCTGCACCGTTCTCGGAAACCCGGCGCGCATCGTCAAGCGCCCGGAAAATGTGGAAATCCACGAGAAATAGCGCACCCACAGGAGACATTCATTAATGAAGACCGCCCTTCTCTCGAACATCACGATCGAAAGCCTCGCTTCACGCTATATTTCCGAAACGGGAGACGATCTCTTCGTCTCCCGCGGGTACAACACGTGGATGCAGGAACTCGTCGCTCCGTCTTCGGATCTCTACGCCTTCGCCCCCGCGATCGTGTTCGTTCTCCTCGACGGACGGGAACTCCTCCCCGACGCCTGGAGCGAAGCGGAAGCGTTTTCCGGACTCGATTCCATGCTCGCCGCCCTTGCCGCGGCGGTCCGGGCGCATTCCGACATATCGTTCGTCGTTTCCACCCTCGACATTCCGCGGCGGTCGCTTGCGCCGCTGGCTTCTCCCCGCATCGAGGAAGCGCTTCAGGCGCGCTGGCGCGAAGGGCTCGACAAGGAGGGAATCGCCGTTCTCGATCTCTCGGATATCGTCGCGACGCTGGGCCGGGCGCACTGCTACAGTCCGAAGATGTGGTATCTGGGAGGACTCCGCTTTTCGAACACCGGAGAAAAGACGATCGTACGCGAATTGCGCCGAATTCGAAACGCGTTCGCCGGTTTGCGGAAGAAGCTTCTCGCGCTCGACCTCGACAACACGCTGTGGGGCGGCGTCGTCGGAGAGGACGGCGTCGGAGGACTGGACCTCGCGCCGGCCGGAACCGGATCGCGCTTTTATGACTTTCAGAAGCGGATCAGGGAACTGGCGGATATGGGCGTCCTGCTTGCGGTCGTGTCGAAGAACAATCCCCAGGACGCGCTCGACGCCATCCGGAATCATCCCCACATGCCGCTTCGCGAAAGCGATTTCGTCGCACTGAAAATCAACTGGCTGCCAAAACCGGAGAACCTGAAAGACCTTGCCGAAACCCTGAACATCGGTCTCGACTCGTTCGTGTTCCTCGACGACAGCCCCGTCGAACGCGAAGCGGTCCGTGCGTCGCTTCCGGAGGTA
>CAYVKE010000012.1:36700-41249 GCA_964451935.1 uncultured Synergistaceae bacterium
CGGACTTTCCGGCCGACACGAGCACGCTCGAATCGTTCATCGCCGAACTGAGCCGGGAGTATTTCCTGCTCCCGCGCGCGACTCGCGAAGATGCGGAAAAGACGGCGATGTACCGGAGCGAAGCGAAGCGTGAGGACGAAAAATCGCGGTTCGACTCGCTCGATTCGTTTCTTGAATCCCTGCAAATGGAGCTTACGCTTCGCCCTCTTTCGGGAAATGATATTCCCCGCGCCGCCCAGCTCACGCAGAAGACGAACCAGTTCAACCTCACGACGCGGCGCTACACGGAAGCGGACCTCGCGCGCATGTCGCAGGATCCGTCGTGGTTCATCCGGATCGGCTCCCTGGCGGACCGTTTCGGGGATTTCGGGCAAATTTTGCTTCTGATCGCGCATATCGAAGCGCCCGACGCGACGGTCGACACATTTCTGATGAGCTGTCGGGCCATGGGGCGAGGCGTCGAGGAAACCGCCCTGAACGTTTTCGAGGACCAGCTCAGGGATGCCGGTGTGGAACGCCTGTTCGCCCGATACATCCCGACGCAGAAAAACGCCCCCGTCGCTGATCTCTGGCCGCGCATGGGCTACGAACAGACAGATCCGCCCATCTGCGGTGAAACCGGCTCATGCGACGGAGAGCGACGCTACGTTCTCGATCTTCGCCGAAATGCAGGCGATTCGGGGCGGCGTCCGACGCACGTCCGCGTCATCTAGTCGATGAAAATCCTCCTGATCACGCAATGGTTCACCCCGGAACCCGACTTCAAGGGTCTCCCGTTCGCCCGCGAGCTTCTTCGCCGCGGGCACGACGTCCAGGTCATCACGGGTTTTCCGAACTATCCCGGCGGCCACGTCTATCCGGGATACAGGGTCTCTTGGCGTAAGCGCGAGATGATGGACGGCGTTCCGGTTCTGCGGGTTCCCCTCTACCCGAGTCACGACCAGTCAAAATTCGGACGGGCCGCGAATTATCTCTCGTTCTTCGCGTCCGCATCCGTTCTCGGGAGCATGATGACTCGCAAACCCGACGTCATCTACGCCTACCACCCGCCGCTGACGACCGGACTTGCGGCGGCGGTCATCAGCGGCGTCAAACGGGTTCCCGTCGTCCTCGATATAATGGACATGTGGCCGGATACAATCACTGCAACCGGCATGCTTTCCAATCAAAAATTACTGAAAATCATAGATAAGTCTTGCCGATATCTTTACAAGAAAGCAGATGCAATTTCTGTCGTTTCCTCAGGATTTCGCTCTCTCCTTATTGACAGGGATGTTCCAGCAGAGAAGATTCGTGTTATATACAATTGGACGGATGAAACGGCGCACTCTCCTCGCCCGTATAATCCCGATCTTGCGCGTTCTCTCGGACTATACGGGAAATTCGTCGTCATGTTCGCGGGGACATTGGGCAAAGCCCAAGCGCTCGATGCTGTTCTCGAAGCAGCTCGAATTGTTGGAAGAACATCTTCCGACGTTCTCTTCGCCTTCGTCGGCGACGGTGTTGAAACAAATCGTCTCAAATCGGAGGTCACTGGCCGCAACGACGAATTCTTCAACGTTTCTTTTCTTCCGCGACAGCCTATGTCGGCAATGGGCGATATTCTTTCGTGTGCCGATGTACTTTTGGTGCACCTCAAAGATGATCCGCTTTTCCGGATAACCATTCCGTCGAAGATGCAGTCCTATATGGCGGTCGGAAAGCCTATAATCATGGGAGTCAAAGGAGAAGCAGCTGATCTTGTCCGAAAAGCGAACGCCGGAATATGCTGCTGCCCGGAAGATCCTGCGGACATCGCACGGGCAGTTTTGCATTTTCGAAATATGAACAAGGAAAATCGATTGCAGCTTGGACAAAACGGGAGGCTTTTTTACCAAAAAGAGCTATCATTTAACGCTGGAGTTACAGCATTCGAGAAAATATTCGCATCTATTTTGCGGTAGAACTCAATAGTCTTACTTCTTGCTTATTATAATAACATTAAATAATAAATGGTGGATTTTTTACCTTATCGGGAGGGCCCTATGAACGATCTGAATATGGAACGTACGTGTATCCAAATAGTCTTTATAAATCGAAGACGCACGCGTCTTTCCCTGCCGGAAAAAACGCGATGACGCAACGGATACTGGTCCTCGGCGGGACGGGAATGGTGGGACACAAGATGTTCGAGGTTCTCTCGAAGAGGCAGGACCTCGATGTCTGGGCGACGTGCCGCACCCACGCCGATCTGCCCGCGGCCTTTCCGGCGCATCTGGTCCGGAAGATGCGTCCGCACGTCGACGCGGACAACTTCGACACCATCATCCGGGCGCTCGCGTCGCTTCAGCCGGACGTCGTCGTCAACTGCATCGGGCTGATCAAACAGCTCTCCGGCGCCCAGGACCCGCTGACATCCATCACGGTGAACTCGCAGCTCCCCCACCGGATCTCGCTCGTCTGCCGGACCGCCGGCGCACGCCTGATCCATCTGGGAACGGATTGCGTCTTCGACGGATCGAAGGGGTCGTACCGCGAAAGCGACCCGTCGGACGCGAGGGATCTCTACGGGCGGACGAAATACCTCGGGGAAGTGACCTACGAGCCTCATTGCATCACGCTGCGGACGTCGATCATCGGGCACGAAATCAAGGGAATGCTCTCGCTCGTCGAATGGTTCATGGCCCAAAGGGGGACGGTGAAGGGATACACGAAGGCTATATACTCCGGCCTGACGACCGCCGAACTCGCACGCGTCGTCGCCGACTACGTCCTCCCCAATCCGAAGCTGACGGGGCTCTATCACCTCTCCGTCGATCCGATCTCGAAACACGACCTGCTCGCGCTCATCGCACATGTCTACGGCAAAAAAATCGACATCGCGGCGGAAGACACCGTCGCGATCGACCGTTCACTCGACTCCTCACGCTTCCGGCGGGCGACCGGCTACGCCCCGGACGACTGGACCGGACTCGTGCGCGACATGTACAATGATTACCTGTCCTGCCCGTACTATCGGGCATACGACGACATCGATACCAAGAAAGGAACCTCTGAAGAATGATCTTTCAGGACAAACGCGTTCTCGTCACGGGAGGGACCGGCTCGCTCGGCAAGGTTCTGACGCGCCGGCTGCTCTCCGGAGCGCACGGCACGCCGGCGAAGGTTGTCATCTTCTCGCGAGACGAGGCCAAGCAGCACTACATGCGCGTCGAATACCAGCAGCGCGCGCGCGCGACCGACGAAATCATCTACGACAACTTCCGGCAGCTCCTGGAATTCCGCATCGGGGACGTCCGCCGCTACGACAGCATCCTCCCTGCGGTCCGCGACGCGGACATCGTCATCAACGCGGCCGCGCTCAAGCAGGTTCCGAGCTGCGAATACTTCCCCTACGAAGCCGTTCTCACGAACATCGCAGGCGCAGAAAACATCGTCCGTTCCATCCGGGAGCACGGACTTCGCGTCGAAACCGTCGTCGGCGTCTCGACGGACAAGGCGTGCAAGCCCGTCAACGTCATGGGCATGACGAAAGCCGTCCAGGAGCGCGTTTTCATCGCGGCGAACATCCTGACCCCCGGCACGCGATTCATCTGCGTCCGCTACGGAAACGTGCTCGCCTCGCGCGGGTCGGTCATCCCGCTCTTCCACGAACAGATCGCGAACAGCGGCCCCGTCACCGTCACGACGCCGGACATGACGCGCTTCCTGCTCCCGCTGGAACGCGCCGTGGACACCATCGTCGAGGCCATCCGAAACGCGCGTCGCGGAGAAACCTACATCCCGAGGATTCCGTCATCCCGCGTCATGGACATCGCGACGACGCTCGTCGGCGACAGGAACATCCCGATCGTCGTCACGGGCATCCGCCCCGGCGAGAAGATCCACGAAATCATGGTGTCCGAAGAGGAAGGCACGCGGACGATCGAGCGGAACGGGTACTACGTCATCCGCCCGATGCTGCCGGAAATCGACGGAAGCGATCTCGATGGCCCCGCGCTCGGTCGGGAATACGGCTCGGGCGACTTCGTCATGACGCTCGAGGAAACGAAAGCTCTGCTCGTCTCCCAGCGCCTCATGCCCGGAAACTCGCTCACGTTCGACGGAGAGTTCCTCCGATGAACGTCATGACGATCGTCGGCACGCGCCCGGAGATCATCAAACTCTCGCGCGTCATCGCGATCCTCGACGAGCATACGGACCACACGCTCGTCCACACGGGACAGAACTTCGACTACGAACTCGGGGAAATCTTCTTTCGCGAAATGCAGATCCGCAAGCCGGACGTCTTCCTCAACGCCGCGCGCGACAACGCCGCCGCTACGATCGGCGAGGTCATCGCGCGTTCCGACGCGATCATGGCCGAGAGGACGCCGGACGCGCTCCTGCTCCTCGGCGACACGAACAGCTGCCTTTCCTGCATCGCCGCCAAGCGCCGCCGGATCCCGATCTTTCACATAGAAGCCGGAAACCGCTGCTTCGACCAGCGCGTCCCCGAGGAGATCAACCGAAAGATCGTCGACCACACGAGCGACATCAACATGCCCTACAGCGCCATCGCGCGGGAATA
>CAYVKE010000013.1:0-41189 GCA_964451935.1 uncultured Synergistaceae bacterium
TCGGGTTATGAGCCCGACGAGCTTCCTGGCTGCTCCACCCCGCGATATTCGAGTACTCACTCACGTGCGCTTTTGCGCCGTCAGCAGACACCCGATCAACGATGCCTGCTCTTCGGATTTGCCGGAAGAATTTCTGGTGGGAGCGGCGGGACTCGAACCCGCACGGACTCGCGTCCGAGAGATTTTAAGTCTCTAGTGTCTACCGTTCCACCACGCTCCCGCAACCGAAAGCAAGGGATAGTCTACACTGCCTTCGTTTGCCTGTCAACCGTCCAGGAGCAAATTCGCCCGTCACAGGCTCTCCGGAAACTATCGAAAAAAACAATTCCGGAAAGGCGTTTTTGAAAAACACCCGCGAGCGACAATCACCCGCCAAAACTGTCATATTCGGTATTTCATGCTTCAGGACTCATATTCTGTCATGCATTCTTTTCTTCCGCGTCGGCCAGAGGCGCCGGGACCCGGTATTTGCGAAAAACATGCGGTTCGATTCCATGACGCGGCGAGGGGCGCAACGGAGAGATATCGCGTCTTCCGAAATCATCGACGGCGCGACGGATGAAAACCGATTCCTGCGCAGCAATATCGATAATCCGGATTCCGGACACGGCCTTCCCGGAAGCATCACGCATGAGGAGCACTCTCGGACACAACAGATTGCGCTCCTTTGATTCGAGAACGACGCCAATGGCGCCGTCAGAAAGCTCGATGGCGGTTCCCGCAGGATACAATCCCAGCCCCGAAAGAAGCGTCCGAACAATGAAGGAATCGAAATGTGATTGCGCCTTCCCGATGATATTCGAGATCGCCTCATCGCTTCTCTTCGAGTCCCCTTCCTGGACGACGTTAATGAGATTGTCGAAGAGATTTGCGATGGCGACGATGCGCGCCGGAATAGGAATATCCTCCCCTTTGGCGCCGTCCGGATACCCTTTGCCTTCCCACTTCTCGTGATGGGACCGAACCGCCGCCAGGATTCGCTCGTCCCTGACAAGGACGTCTTTCAGGACCGCTTCGCCCAGAAGGGTATGACATTGCAGCGTCCGCATCTCCCCATCGTTCAGCATCCTGGTTTTATCCAAAAGGCCGTTCGGAAGAAAGGCCTTGCCTATGTCGTGCAACAGCGCTCCCATAGTGACGGCGGCCGTGTACTTCGGCCAGAGCGGAAACATCCTCGCTGCGATGTACCCGGAAACGAGCGCGACGTTCAGGGAGTGTCGCGAAATCGCCTCTTCCAGACCCTGTATTCGCGCAATCGAGAACGTAATCTGCGGAGTTTTCCGGATCTCATCCTGCAAATACGAGCCGATGGAGAGAAGGGAGAGAACGCCTTGTTCCCTCTTGCCCTTATCGTGAATATTGCCGAACACCCCGGCGATCTGACGGAGAATGACCTGAGAAAGCAATGTGTTGACCTGGGCAAGCGGATGATTGGCCGTTTTGAGCAAAGATCTGAATTCTTCGAGCGTCACCAGGGGGCTTTCCTTAATGACAAGGCGACGGATGCCATGGCGTTTCAAGAAATCTATGATATCCGGCTGCGACTGCCTGAGAGACGACAGCTCGTATCCTTTCGGAACGAGAAGAACGGAAGAACGGGACAATATGTCAGCCGCAATGACTCCTTGCTCCGAGGCTATCTGATCGACATGGATTCTCCTCGTTCTCGACATGAATACACCCCTTCCCTTTCTGTTTCTTTACAATGAACATCCTAACGAAAACATGACGGATGTGCAAGCGGATTCATATCGCGTTTCTCGCGAGGTTCACCGTGGGTACTGGCTGTACATATTGCGCCGTCATTGACACATACAGAGGCCCATGTTATTCTGCATATCTGAGATATTGTACACGTTAAAATACTAAAGCATGGGGTTGTTTCTTTATGGTTCGACTGGACAGAAACGAACTTCCATTTCGTATGCCTTCAAGGCTTCGCGAAAGAGTCGCCACTGCAATCGCCCGCATTGATATCAACCGCTATCCCGACCCGGGCTACCCGGAACTCAAAGAAATCCTGGCGTCCCGTTTTTCGCTGAAACCGGAGAACATTATCCTTGGGAACGGCGGAGACGAAATTCTCTGGCTCTGTTTCACCGCTTTCACCGGGAAAGACAGACCAGTCTTCTTCTTCGATCCTTCTTTCTCCGAGTATGAACGATTGTCGCATGTTTTCGGCGTTCCCGTCGTATCGTCGCGCATATCGGTGACGCACGAGGCGTCGTTCGATTCTTCGGAATGCAGCGCGCTTCTGCGGAAGCACGTTCCCTCCCTGGTGCTGATGGATTCTCCCAACAATCCTACCGGGAGGGTTGTCCCGGCTTCCATCCTTGAAGATGCGTCCTCCTGGACACAGACGGTCGATTCTGTCCTCGTCATTGACGAGGCGTACGGGGAGTTTTCATCCGGCCTTTTTTCCGAAACCCTGCTGCAAAGAGGCATTCCGCCGCATACCGTCATTTTGAAAACACTGTCGAAAGCCTGGGGATTCGCGGGAGGTCGCCTCGGCTATGCCTTGTGTTCGCCCGATGTCGCTTCTGCACTTGAAAAAATACGAAGTCCGTTCAATGTGAACGTGTTTTCCGCCGCGGCGGCTTCCGAGCTGTTGCGTTGCCCGGAAATCATGCAGCAGAACGTGAACGAGGTGCTTTCCATACGCGATTCGTTTGTTCGCCGCATGAACGCTCTGCCCGGATGGGTAGCGCTGCAAAGCGACGCCAATTTTGTCCTTCTGGGAAAACAACCGGTCATTCCCGATCTGAAGGGAATCGCGTCTGCGTCCGGTTTCGCCCTCAAAGCCGTCACTCCGGCGCAGCAGGACCGTACGTGGGTGCGTATTTCCATTGGAGCGCGCGAGGAAATGGAATCGCTGATTTCTTTTCTGGCGACGCTATAGAAAGAATATGTCGACCGTGGAGGTGGATAGTTTGGCTGATTCATGGAAAGACGAGTGGACGGATCAGTTGTGTCGTGCGTTCCTTTCTCTGAAGACCGTGGACGAAATGTACTGTTTCCTGGAAGACGTCGCAACCATCGGCGAAATCTGCGCGCTTGCCCAAAGGCTCGAAGTCGCCCGTTTGCTGAACGAAGGATGCACGTATCCGGAGATCGCCAGACAGACGACGGAGGGGAAAAAGAAAGTCAGCACCGCGACGATCAGCCGCGTCAAAAAGTTCCTGGAATATGGAGCCGACGGATATAAGATTGTGCTCGATCGATTGAAGAAGACCGAAGAATAGGAAATGGGCCGGTTCTCCTTCTCCGGCCCATTTCCTATTCAGACGAATCGCCCGGCTTCAGGGCATATGTCCCGAATCGGACAGGATCCGCATTTCGGGCTTCTCGCCAAACAGAGCCCCCTTCCGTGATGGATGATATTGACGTGTGCACCAAGAAAACGCTGCGTCGGCATGATCGCTTCATAAAACGCACTCATGTCTTCGGGACGCGTCTTCTCCGACGCCCATTTCATGCGTCGCGTGAAACGTGCAATATGCGTATCGACAGGAAACGCAGGAATTCCCAGATCGAAAAGCAGGACGCACGCGATCGTTTTGGGCCCCACTCCGACGAATGACCGGAGATACTCCACGACACGCGCCGGTTCCCACGTACGAAGGGCGCGCAGGGAAAACTCCCCGAACGATTCACGAACCTTCTCCAGGATATTCTCGATTCTCCCGGATTTGATCAACGACAACCCTGCCGGTTTGATCGCTTCGGCAAGCCCTGCCGGATCGGTCAGCGCTTCTTCCCATTTCGGGAAAGCCTCCCGCAGACGGGCATACGCCCTGTCCCTGTTTTTGTCGTTCGTATTTTGCGACAGGACCGTCAGGATGAGTCCTTCAAGAGGGTCATCATGCCCGAGGCGGGGCGGATTCTGCTCATTGCGCCACAGGTCCTCAAGCAGATCGAGGACGTGCAAGACGCATTTCCGCACACGATCCGGCGGGATTTCGGATGTCGCCTGTTTCATTGACCGTCGTCGCCGTTTTCTTCTTTTTCCGGATCATCGCCCGTAACGCCGAAGAGCTTCTTGATTTTCGCAGCATCTTCCATGAATTTCCAAAGCCTCGCCTGCGTGAGTCCATGAATAGTGTCCCCGGCGAATTTTCCGTTCTCGTCTCGTTCTCCGGCGGATCTTCCTGTCAGGATCTCAATTCCTTCGTCGATCGTTTTCACCGCCCAGATATGGAATTTCCCTTCCCGAACAGCCTGCAGGACGACGTGATCCAACATGAGGTGTTGCACGTTCTGGGCCGGAATCATGACGCCCTGTCTTCCCGTCAGCCCGCGGACGGAGCAATATTCGAAGAAGCCCTCAATTTTTTCGTTGACGCCGCCTATCGGCTGTATGTTTCCGAACTGGTCCACGGAGCCCGTAACGGCTATTTCCTGCCGGAGCGGGACCCCGGACAGGGCGGACAGGAGACAGTACAGCTCCGTCGACGATGCGCTGTCTCCGTCGATAGCCCCGTAGGTCTGTTCGAACGTGATGCGGGCCGAAAGGGAAAGCGGCATTTCCCGCGCGTACGTCCGACCAAGGTAGCTCGTCAGGATGAGAAGCCCCTTGTTATGGATCGGTCCCGTCATCTTGACTTCGCGTTCAATGTTGACGACGCCTTCCTGCCCCATGAAGACATTCGCCGTTATCCTCGACGGATGCCCGAAGGCGTAATCCATCATGTCGACGACGGCAAGACCGTTGATCTGCCCGACCGCGTCGCCATCCGTGTCGATCCGGATCACGCCGTCTTCAAACGCACGGGTCACTCGTTCCTGAATGAGATTCGAGCGGAACCGCTTCTCCCGGATCGCTTTGATGACATCTTCGCGAGCGACGGCGTCGCTTTCGCGGGTTTTCGCCCAAGCCGCCGATTCGACGATGATCTCGGTGATCTTGTTGAACTCCGTGGAAATCCGATTCTGGTTTTCGGCGAGCCGGCTCGACCATTCGATTACTTCCGCAATCGCATCCGCATCGAAAGGAAGGCTCCCGTTTTCCCGCACGAAGTTGCCGACAAATTGCGCCATCTGTTTTTCCGTCTCTTCATTCCGCGTCATATCGATATCGAAGTCTGCTTTGATTTTGAACATCTTCTGGAATTCCGGGTCGTAATACTGCAGAAGCGAATACAGATAGGGCGTTCCGACAATGACGACCTTCATATCGATGGGGATCGGCTGCGGGCGAAGCGACGAGACGGGAACCGCCCCATACTGCTCCCCAAGATTCTCGATGCTTGCCTCTCCGGTGCGCAGGACACGTTTGAGCGATTCCCACGACATGAAGTTCATAAGCACCTTTTCGGCGTCGAGAACGAGAAAGCCGCCATTCGCCTTATGAAACGCTCCGGCGACGATTTTCCCGAAGTCCGTGTACAGATACCCCTGCCGGCTTTCGTACTCGACCTTTCCCGAAAGGTTGTAATAGGTGGGGTTCGTTTCCCATACGACCGGAGCGCCGTTCGAGGCGTCATTCGCAACGAACACGTTTACGTAATACCGGCCGAAATCGATATCCGCGTTTTCATCCTTGACCGCGGCCACGAAAAGGTTGAAGTTCTCGATGATATTCTCGGCGAGAGCGTCCATCCAGGAACTCAGCACGTCACTCCCGCCGTATTTCGCCTTCAGATCCTGAAGGTACGGCGTGATCGCGTTCCTGCAGATCTCGGCTTCGAGCTTCGTTATCTGGTCTTTGAGAACCTTCTCGAGATCCCGTATTTTCCGTAAGACTTCGAGTGTTCTCTGGGAAACGTCTTCGGAGTTCTTCTGCAGTTCTTTCTGCTTCTCTTCGGAAAGCGCCTCGAACTCCTCCTGCTGAATCTCCCTCGAAGAGGTTTCGCCGCTTTCGGATGTCTCCTGCGTCAGCGGGATATTAACGAATCCCTGCGGCGTCCTTTTCAGGGAGAATCCCTTTTCGACAGCCCACGCCTTGAGTTCCTCCATGAGTCCGTTGACTTCTTCCTGAAAGCTCTTGACGAGTTGCGCCTTCGAATCCTCATATTGGCTCTTTTCGAAAGCTTTGCTGATCGCCGTTTTCATTTCATCGATGAGTTCCTTGAAGGCGTCCCCCATCTCTTTGCCTTTTCCGGCAGGAAGTTCAATGGCCAGAGGACGTCCAGGATCCTCGAAATTGAAAACGTAGACCCAGTCCGAGGGAGCGGGACGTTTCTTCGCTACGTCGCGCAGGCGGTCGAGCGTGTATGTGGTCCGCCCGCTCCCGGGGCGCCCCAGGACAAAAATGTTGTACCCCTTGAAATCGACATTCAGTCCGAACGATATCGCCTGAACCGCTCGTTTCTGGCCGATGAACTGCTTGGGACACTCTATTTCGCCGGTAGTGGAGAACCCGAGGGCAAACACATCGGTTGTCTTTCTGAGTTGGTCTATGGAAAGTTCGTTCTTGTCAGCGACAGTCATGCTGCTTCCCCCTTCGCCTCTGCGTGTTTCCCGTTTTGGGTGTTCATCGGTTCATTCTACACCACACTCTCACCCGGGGCATCTTGAGAAGACGAAAGCGAGCGGCTAGAATGCTCCATGACAGACAGGGGGCGCTATCCTGTGAGTTTGTCCTATAAGAAAGTATTGGTCTCCGGAATCGTGCAGGGAGTGGGGTTCCGGCCGTTTTGCGCCAGGACCGCATTGGAAATGGGCGTGACGGGCGCAGTCCGGAACACTTCCGAAGGAGTCGTCCTCGAGATTGAAGGAGACGCTGCGCTTCTGGATGCGTACCTTTTCCGGCTGGAGACGGAGCAGCCGGATGCGGCGCATATCACTTCCATCGAAATCATCGAAAACGACGAATCCCGATCCGTTCCGGCATTCGGGGCCTTTTCGATCGAACGAAGCATCAGGCGCAAAGAACAGAAAGTTCTCATCCCCCCCGACATCGCGACATGCGACGATTGCCTGAAGGAGCTTGAGGATCCGGAGAACCGCCGGCATCACTATCCCTTCATAAATTGCACGAATTGTGGCCCTCGTTACACAATTATAAAAGATCTTCCGTATGACCGTCCCCTGACGACGATGAACAGCTTTCCCTTATGCGCGAGATGCCGGGAGGAATACGAAGATCCGGATAACAGACGCTTTCACGCCCAGCCGAACGCGTGCTCCGATTGCGGTCCTCGTCTTGAGCTGACCGACAACCGGGGCATGATGCTCGCGACCGGCGACGACGCGATTGCGGGACTCGTGAACGGTCTGCTTCTTGAGAATATCGCCGCGATAAAGGGACTCGGCGGTTTCCATCTTGCCTGCGACGCGCGCTCCGACGCGGCCGTGGAAACGCTGCGAAAACGAAAGCACCGGCCGCACAAACCGCTTGCGCTCATGGTTCGCGACATGGAAGCAGCGGATTCCACAGTCGTTCTGTCCCCGACCGCGCGACGCCTTTTGAGCAGCGCGAGGCGTCCGATCGTTCTCTGCCCCGTCCGAAAGGAGAACGGACTTTCGCATCTTCTCGCACCGGGACAGACGACGCTTGGAATCATGCTTCCGTACACGCCGTTGCACCACCTCCTCATGAAGCATTTTCGCGCGCTCGTGATGACCAGCGCAAACATGAGCGACGCGCCGATCGTCTGCGAGAACGACATCGCGTTGCGCGAGCTTGCATCGATTGCGGACATCTTCCTGATGCATAATCGGGACATTCACATGCCGATCGACGATTCGGTCGTCGCACCGTACGGAAAAGGCGCCGTTCTCATCCGAAGGGCGCGCGGCTTTGTCCCCTCTCCCGTTCCCCTCCCCTTTCGCGCTCCGGTCATCGCCGGAGCCGGCGGCGAAATGAAGGCGACCTTCGCCATCAGTCAGGGGAATCTCGTTTTCCCGGGCCAGTTCCTGGGCGACCTGAAACAGCTGGAGACAGTCCTTTTCTACAAGCGGGCGATGACGCATCTTTTGCGTCTGTACAATCTGCACCCGAAGTATCTGGCGTACGACATGCACCCGCAGTACCTTTCAACAAAGGCTGCGAAAGAGACCCTCGGCGATTCGGCGGAGGAAACGCTTGCGGTCCAGCATCATTTTGCGCACATGGCGGCCTGCATGATCGACAACGGACATAATGGCGACACCATCGGCGTCATTTTCGACGGAACCGGATATGGAGATGACGGCGCTCTCTGGGGCGGGGAATTTCTTGCCGGGAATCTTGAGGGATATGCCCGTATCGCGTCTTTGTATCAGACGTTTCTGCCGGGTGGTGAAAAAGCGATTCTGGAACCATGGCGCTTTGCGTTGTCGCTTCTGAAGGAATCGTTCGACGCCGAAACGGCGATATCTCTCGCGTCGACACTCTGGCCACAGTATTCGCAAAACGCCCGCGCCGTCGTGAACGCCATGCATTCAGCGCCGAGAACGACATCCTGCGGACGCCTCTTCGACGGCGTCTCGGCGATCTTGGGAATACGTTCCGTCATATCGTACGACGGACAGGCGGCCATGGAACTGGAAGCCGTCGCAAAGGGACGGCTCGCGGCTCCGTTCGCTCTTTTCCGCCGGGAAGGATTCTGGATTCTCGACTGGCGCCCGGCCATACGCTGGATCGCAGACAGGATGCACAGCGTCGAAACGTCGGTTCTGTCGGAGGCGTTCCACAGGGGGTTGTCCCGTTCCGTCGCGGAGCTGTGCGAGATCCTTTCTCGCCAGACGGGCATTCGTCATATCGCACTTTCCGGAGGCGTCTGGCAGAACAAGCGTCTTCTGTCGCTCACCGAACGGTCGCTCCGGCGCCGGGGACTCATTCCTCTCCTCCATCATTCGCTCTCGCCCAACGATGAATGCGTCTCGGTCGGACAGGTCGCCGTCGGCGCCGCGAAATGGAGAAAATAAACGCCGCGGACGGAACGTTCCGTCCGCGGCGTTTATCGGCTCACTGCTTCCCGACGGTTCCGCCTTCGTAGTCGACGCCGCTGATCGACGCAAGTTTTTTCGACTTGTGGATGGCCTCGATAAAGCGGATGGTGCCGCTGCGTGAACGCATGACCATTGAGGACGTCCGAATCTCGTGTCCCTCGTAACGGACGCCGCGCAGGAATTCGCCGTCGGTCACCCCGGTCGCTGCGAAAAAGACGTTATCGCCCTTGACCAGATCATCGAGCGTCAGAACCTTTTCCAAATCGAGCCCCTGGGCTCGGCTTTCCGCAGCTTCATCCTCGTTTCTCGGCCAAAGTTTGCACTGCATGTTCCCGCCGAGACACTTGATCGCACAGGCCGTAATCACGGCCTCGGGGGATCCGCCTATTCCCATGAGCAAATCAAAGGCGCCTTCATGCTTGCAGGTCGAAAGCGCCCCGGCGACGTCGCCGTCCGGAATAAGGCGAATCCTCGCGCCCGTGGCCCGGATATCCCGAACAAGCGTCTCGTGCCTCGGACGATCGAGAAGCACAACCGTTATATCCTGAACTGATTTGCGTTTGCACCTCGCCACGTTCCGGATGTTGTCCTCTACGGATGCATTGATGTCAATCGCCTCGGCCGCTTCGGTTCCCGTCACGAGTTTGTTCATATAGAAAATATTCTTCGGGTTGAACATCGTGCCCCGCGCCGAAACGGCGACCACGCTTATCGCGCCCGAGAGTCCCAAAGACGTCAGACGGGTGCCGTCCACAGGATCTACCGCGATATCCACGTCAGGAACGTCCGCACAGCCCAGTTGCTCCCCGTTGAAGAGCATGGGGGCTTCGTCCTTTTCTCCTTCGCCGATTACGACCCTTCCGCTCATCGAGACCGTATTGAGCATGTACCGCATCGCATTGACCGCGGCGCCGTCCACCGCGTTCTTGTCTCCGCGTCCCATCCAGCGTCCCGCCGCCATAGCGGCGGCTTCGGTGGTTCGAACCAGTTCCAGCGCCAAGTTTCGATCTGGAGCCACCATCACCTATTCCTCCGTTCTTGTGTCGATACGTGATTTCGAATCGCTCAGGAAGTGAAACGTTCGAATATCTCGTTCACATGCGCATAGTACATCTCGAGATCAAAGAGCTTATGAAGCTCGTCTCTGCTGATCCTCTCCGAAACGCGGGGATCTTTCGCAAGCAGATCTTCGAGCGCCCCTGCTCCATCCCAGCATCGCATCGCGTTATCCTGAACAATCGAATACGCTTCTTCCCGCGCCACTCCATGCTTCTCGACAAGGCCCAACAGGACCCTCTGGCTGAAGACGAGCCCGCGTGTTTTGTCGAGATTGCTCTTCATGGCGTCCGGAGAAACCACAAGCCCGGAGACAATGCGATGCATCGTTTCGAGCATATAGGCGGCGATATGAAACGCATCCGGCCAGATCACTCGCTCGACCGACGAATGGCTGATATCGCGTTCATGCCAGAGCGCAACGTTTTCCAGAGCGGTCGAGGCATATCCGCGAAGAAGCCGCGACATCCCGGAGACGCGCTCGCACAGGATCGGGTTTCTCTTATGCGGCATGGCGGAAGACCCCTTCTGGCTCTTTCCGAACGGTTCCGCCGCTTCCAATACCTCCGTACGCTGAAGGTGGCGAATCTCCACCGCCATTCGTTCGAGCGCTCCGCCGAGCAGGGCGAGCGCCGTAAGCACTCCGGCATGGCGATCTCTCTGAAGAATCTGATTGGATATTTTCGCCGGAGCCAATCCCAGAATTTCGCATACGCGGGTTTCGATGGACGGAGGACAATGCGCGTACGTTCCGACGGCTCCGGAAATTTTTCCGCAGGAAATCTGCCGCCCGGCGAAAAGGATTCGTTCCTTGTCCCGTTCCAGTTCCGCGTACCAGTTTAATAGCTTCAGACCGAACGTAGTCGGCTCCGCGTGAACGCCATGCGTTCTGCCGACGCACGGCGTGTACTTATAAGCCTGCGCCTTCTCCAGAACGATGCGCATCAGATCCTGAAGCTCTTCTCCGATAACGTCCAGCGCCTCCATAAGGATCAGGGAGGAGGCGGTATCGATGACATCGCTGCTCGTCAGGCCGAGATGGACCAGCCTGCCCGCGTCGCCGATTTTTTCGGCGACGGACGAAACGAAGGCGATGACATCGTGGTGAACGTTTCTCTCGATTTCTTCTATGCGGGCGATATCGAATCCGGCGTTCTTTTCGATTGATTCGAGATCTTCCGCCGATATGACGCCCATTTCGGACCAGGCCCGGCAGACGGCCAGTTCGACCGCCAGCCACGTTTCATATTTGTGTTGTTCGCTCCAGACGGACTGCATTTTTTTCGACTGATACCGTTCGATCATCGTTCAGACCTCCAGTTCCTGGAATCATGGAGCCATTGTTTCCGCGCCTTTTCAAGAAACGCATCGTACATCCCGCTTGCGAAATCAGGAAACGTATAATCGAACGACACCCATTTTTTGAAACGATATCGGAGGGTAACCTCGGCGAAGATTCCGTCCCTGAGATAGATGCGGTGCGCGTGATCCTTCGTAGAAGCGAGAACAAGCCTGGAACCGTTGACGTACCCAGGATCGAGATTGACGCATCGGGGCGTCCGGCTCCTGCGTTCGATGGCGCATGTCGTCATTTTCAGATCGGGCAGATCTCCGGCGGAATAGAAGCCGGTAAAACAGACGAAAGTCCGAAAGAGAACCGGAGAGATTTCGTCGTAATAGCGAGTCAGAGAAAAAGGCGATGTCTCGCTGAAGAAAGACACGTTTCCGATGGCGGCTTCAAGTTCTCTCTTCGACCAGAGAAACCATTCTTCGTTGGGGTGCAGCACGCCGCATACGAGCGTCACCGGCGCAGTCATCATTTTCTTTTGCGTTTATCCCCGATTTTCAGGTATCCCACAACTTTGTCCTCCCATACACACGGAATGTCTCCCGCGGAAACGTCTCCGTTTTCCGGGACTCTTTCAACCGTGCTTCCGTTTTCCGTCATTCGAAGGGAAAGCGCTTTCCCGACGGAGGCCCACCAAAGAATGTCATCCGCTCGTTTCATGTCCTCCGTAACGTCTTCTATCGTATAGTACTCCGCTTCCAGGAGTCGCAATACGAAAACGACGGAATCATTCGTCACGGATCGGGCGAAATACTCTCCACGGATCTCCCCTTCCTCGGCAGGGGGAACGAACGGACGGGATCCGAAACGTTTCCTGGCCTCTCTGTTGCATGCCACGTTTTTCCCGTCATACCGCACGAGCGGAAGAGGGATCTCCCACCAGAGAGGATAGACGCCTTCGTCCTGCCGAAAACGTATTTGCGCAAGGGTCGTGACGCGGGTTCCCGCGGAAGATATGCATAACACGGACGTGCTCTCCCTCATATTTCGAACCGTATCGTTATGCCCGGACGAAACGAGAGATGGGACATCCCGGATCGCCATATCCCCGCCCCGTCGCTCAAGCAGGGCGAATATCTGCTCTCTTTCCATGGAAAAAGCGCCGGCGTCCCCGTCAAGCCAGACGACATCGCAGCTGATCGCACAGAGCACCCGCAACAGAAGCGAAACCGGGCTGCGCAATGTCAGACTTTCGAGAAGATGATCAGCCTTCTGTGTGTTCATTTCCCAGCAACGCGTGAACGAATTCTTCAGGTGAGAAGGGACGCAGGTCCGTTACGCCCTCACCCACGCCGATGTACCGCACCGGAACCTTGAGCTTCGAAGCGATCGCCAGGATGATACCGCCTTTTGCCGTGCTGTCGTACTTCGTCAACACGACTCCGTTCAACGGCATTGCGTGTCCGAAGATCTCCGCCTGCGCAAGACCGTTTTGTCCCGTCACCGCATCCAATACGAGAAGGATTTCCAGCTGTTCCCGGGAGATTTCACGGGAAAGCACGGTATACACTTTTTTCAATTCTTCCATAAGATTATGCTTGGAATGGAGACGCCCTGCCGTGTCGATAAGAACGAAGTCGGCCCCCATGGCCTTCCCGGCGCGAACCGCATCAAAAGCCACTGCGGCAGGATCGCTTCCCTTCTGTTGCGCGATGACGCGAATGCCCGTCCGTTCGCCCCAAACCTGGAGTTGTTCGATTGCAGCCGCACGAAATGTATCCGCAGCCGCAAAGAGGACCTTCGCCCCCTGTTCCGATAACTGGGCTCCGATCTTGCCTATTGAGGTCGTCTTGCCGCTCCCGTTGACGCCGATTACGAGCACGACTTTCATCTTGCCTTCGCTTGCAAGCGGAGCCCCCATAGAGGGGACCTCCATCAGTTGTTGGACGACGAGCGAAACGAACTCGGCATGCAGGGCATCGGCCGTTCGGATTCCTTTCTTTCTTGCGAGCGACCGGAGCGTTTCACACATGGAAACGGCGAGGTCGACGCCTACGTCTCCACAAACAAGCAGTTCCTCGAGGTTGTCCCAGAAGGACTCGTCAAGATCCGACCGGCTGAAGAGAGCGCTTATTCCGCCGCTCCAGCGTTCCCGTACGCCCTGAAGGCTTTTTCGCAACCGCTCGAATAAGGCCAAAAGATCTCCTTCCTTTCTCGTTTACGTCTTCGGCAAAGTTCCGGGAGATTCGAGCTTCGCCTGTTTTTCTCCTGAAGGCGACTCCGTTCCTGTGTTCTTTCCGGTTCCCGACGGATCCTGCGAGATCCGTCGCTTGCGCCGTTTTCTCTTCCGCGGCGGCCGCTTCGGATCTCCGTTTTTTTCTCCGTCCGGGACGGAAGACTCCGCGCGAACGGCTTGCAAGCGGACAGGAGGATCTCCCGCCGGTCCTTTTCGTTCCTGCCCCTTCTTTCCCTGGTCGCCCGGAACATGCGGACGTTTCTGTCGCACCGGTTCCGGCGGGGCGGCCTTTTCCGCAACGTCCGGAGATTTCGTCTCTTTAATTTGCTCCTCATGGCGCGACGGGCTTTCGCTTCGCTGCGGCGCATGCGGTTTCACTGGGGGGTGCGATCTGGACGACCGCTGTGGTTTCATCGTCTCATCCTGTCGCCACTCATCGCCGCGCAGGATGGTGCTGCGGAATTCCTCAAAGTCGGCGACAGAAACGAGGATTTCCTTTCCGTCCGGGCATCGAACCCGAACCCCCGCGGCTTTCAGATCTATCCCGAGAAGAAGAAAATTCCCCATCGGCCCCTTTACTTTGGATCCCGGATTCGGAAGATTTTTCCAGAGTTGCGTGTACATTTCGTGCTCGAATGACATGCAACACATAAGGCGACCGCAGATTCCCGAGATCTTTGTGGGGTTCAACGCAAGGTTCTGTTCCTTGACCATTCTGATGCAAATGGGGGTGAAACGATGAAGCCAGTAGCTGCAGCAGCATTCCCGTCCGCACGGAGAAATCCCCTTGACGGACTTCGCCTCGTCCCGGACTCCGATTTGACGCAGTTCGATCCTCGTTTTGAACTCGCGCGCGAGGTCGCGGACGTAGGCGCGAAAATCGACCCGTTGTTCCGAAGTGAAGTAGAAAAAGAGCTTTTTTCTGTCGAGGAGGTATTCGACATCCACAAGCTTCATCGGCAGATTATGGCCCTTCAGAATCTCCCTTGCGCTGATAAGGACGCGCTGTTCTTCATCAAGGGCCTGCGAACGGACATTCAAATCATCGGAGGACGCGCAGTTCTTGAAAACGACATTTTGCAGCGTCGGTTCTCCGCCTTTGGGTTGTCCTTCGTCCGACTCTTCAAGGCAGGAAGAGCGGTACCGTTCCTCCTGCTCTCCGGAGAGTTCTCCTCCCACGAGTCCGATTTCCACGCCTCTGGTCGTCTCTATAAGAATCCACTCCCCCCGCTGTACGGGGAGATCGAAAATCTCCATAATGCCGAGATATCTCGGCTTACCGAAGAGCACCAAATATTTGCTCACAGGGAATCTCCTCCCGTAGTACCAGAATGACGGCATCGATCGACATGGCCAACGAGAGTCGTTTCTCCCGGAACACCATACGAAGCCGATCGAGCTTTTCCGCAAGGGGCATGTTTCCCGCTTCACAGGCCCAGGAACACCAATCACGGAGGTCTGCGCCGATACTCTCCGGACTGCCCTTCGACGCATTTCCGATCCATTCGATCCACTCCTGATCGGAAGCGGGGAGTCGCCGGGGCTTCGATACATCGGACTCCGGAATCACTCGAAACCAGCAGCGGCTCCTGAGTGTCGGAAGAAGCGTGTTCGTCTCAAGAAGCAAAAGAATATGCGCATACGCGGGCGGTTCTTCGAGCGTCTTTAAAAGACAGTTCGCCGCCCCGGGGGACATTCCTTCGGAACCGTAGAAGACCGCGAATCGGCGCGCTGCGATCACCGGCCTGAGAGAAAGTTCCTCTATCATTTCGCGACATCTGTCGATCCGTGGGCTCTCCCCCGGGATTCCGGAGACAATCAGATCGGGGTGTTCTCCGTTTTCCGTCCAACCTGCGCAGCCGGCGCACGCATCATCGCCCATGCCGTGAAGACACAGCACTCTTTTCGCCAACGAATGTGCAATGGACTCGTGCATCGCGAGTTCCGAAACGATAGCGCAGCTCTGCGGCATTCCGCCGGAGTCGAAAATTGAATTCAGAATATTCCATGAGGGACTGTCTTTCATAACAAAAGGGACAGAAGACATCCCTTGATCTCCTCCATCACGCGGAGAGCCCTGGTCCGGTCTCCTTCCCGCTGGATGATCGTTTCAAGTTCGGCAAGCGCCCCTTCCGTCTTGCTGATCGTTACAAGAAGGTTCTTGTCCGCCTTTCGCCAGCGAAGGTCTTTTCGCACCTTCATCGACGAGAGAACTCTCCTCAGGCACTCGGACACGATGAGTTTATACTCTTCAAAGATGGTTTCGGCAGGGAAGAGCGTCAGCCTTCTCGTCGTTTGTTCCAGTCGTTCCATAAGCGCACGGATCTCCATATCCGAAAGGAGGGAGTCGAAAGAAACGGCCCCGCCCTCTCTCTGCGGAATGCGTGTTCGCAGATATTCGCCTGTTCCCGAAGGTCCAAGCCCTTCTTCTTTCTTTCGAACGACCTTCAAAGGCGAAACCTTTGCGATACGGCGCGCCACGTCATTTCGGCCACCTCAGCTACGCCGGCGGATGCATCCAGGCGCATTATTCTCGACGGATACCGGCGTTGCAGCTCCCGATATCCTCCGTTCACACGTTCCAGGAAAGAGCGATGCTCCGATTCAAACCGATCCGCATGAGCGCGATTCCGTCTTCGTTCCATCGCCAGATCAAGCGAAATATCATAATACAACGTCAGGTCCGGTTGAGGAAAGCTCGCCCACGCCCCAATAGTCGCGACGTAATCGGGCGGGATCCCTCTTCCGTAAACCTGGTAGGCGACAGTCGAATCGAGAAATCGTTCGCACAGAACCCACACGCCGCGCGCAATCGCAGGCCGAATCACCTCGCGGACGTGCTCGCAGCGGTCGGCCGCAAAGAGAAAGAGTTCTCCGAGCGAAGACATGGTCTTTGCGCGCAGGAGGAGGTTCCGCACGACATCGCCGCCCGACCAGCCTCCGGGCTCATGCGTGAGGAGAACGGCATCCTTCCCGCACCGAGCTTCCAGTCGTTGCGTCAAAAGGGCCGCCTGCGTCGATTTCCCGCATCCGTCAATCCCTTCGAATGATATGAGACGTCCCGTCTTCACTGTCGTCATCGTCCGCTTCTTCTTCGACATCTTCAACCGTTTTTTCTCCGTCGGTTTCCTTCGTCGATTCCGAACCTTTCACCGTGATCATTTTTCGCAGAAGTCCTTCAACGACGTAGTCGGTCAGGAATATTTGCAGCGTGCCTTCCTTCAGACGCCGCTTTTTTACTTCGCTCAAAAATTCCCGTTCTTCTTTTGATGCGCTCGGAGTCTTCTTCTCCTTATCATCCGTTTTGACGTCTTTGTCATAGTTGAGTTCCAGAATGACCTCATTGTTCCTCTCAAGAGCGCTCATTTCCTGAAACATTTGCGCAAACGATTCTATTGTTTTCCAACCCTGATCGAGGGCATCCTGTTCCAGAGGCTCGATTCCGCCGCCCCGGACGAGTATTTCGCACTCGCCGTTCGCATTCTTCGGAATGACTACCGAGAATTCCTTTGAAACCTGTTTTCCTCTGTACGGACGCATTTTGACACGTACGGAAACCTTCTGCCCGGGAACGAACTTCTTTTCGTCGACTTCTATTCTCTCGATGAACATCACCTTGGGGCGTTTCGTCATCTCCACGTCCAGGTGAACCCCGAGAGGACGAATATCGCTGAACTGATTCAGGAAAACGATATTCAGCAAGGTTTGTATTTCCGTGAGGCTTTCAGCCGCAAGATCCTTGTCCGAGAAGAACATGTTCGATCGGCTCCAGCCCTTCGAAATGCCCCGGCCTTCGACTTCCATGCGAACCGTGGACACTCCCTCGCCCTTCCTGCCCCAGCGGTCGTCCAGAAGTCCCATAAAGATATTTGAAGCGAGTTTCGGTCCGATGAAAGGATCCCATACGACGTGGAATCGCGATTTTTCTGATCGTCCCGTTTCCGCGTCCTTGAAGGTCAGCGACAAATCGACGGAAGGCGCGAAAAACCCGAATCGCCCCCCTACGCCCTGGGGCCTGTCCTGGGTTGCTGTTCCGACGATCTTCATCGGAGTTCCGATTTTGAAAGGGGCTTCAAGACTCGGAACAACGTGATGGATGACGGCCCGGGTTACCGGGTAGGCGATCGCCCCTCTTCCGAGGAACGGGTGCGCGAAGGCGAGGAATCTTCCGTCCTGAGAAACGGCGGTCACGGTCCCGGTGGCCCCTACGCTGACGTCGCCCCAGGCGAGAAGGATTCCGATGGCGTCCCCGGGCGAAAGCCGCACGCCGTATTCGACGGGCGGATCTCCCGCCGTCGCTCCCGAACGAATGACCTTCCTCGCGTCCAACAGCTCGGAGATCCGCTCGACGCCGCGTTCGCTGATCCCGGAAATCCACATGGGAGACGCGAGATCCGCGGAGTTCGCACGGACATTCCGCTCGATCGACGCACTTTTGTCATCCGACGTCACGTCTTTCCCGAAAGCTTCGGAAAGGCGCACGGGATCGCCCATTCCCGGAATGTCATCAGGCCAATCGAAGACACGGAACATATCTTCGATTGGAGTCACCAGGCCAAGCGTATGATCCGCAAAATTCCATCCGTATCCGATGGCTCCCACGAGTTTGCCTCCGACATAAACGGGGCTTCCGCTCATTCCTGCCGCTATTCCTCCGATGCGTTCGATATCCTTTCCCAGCGCCCGGACCATGATGAGATTTCTCGGTTCCCCATGCTGCGGCACAATCGCCAGAATCTCCACGGGAAACGACAGAATTTTGCTGTCCTTCACGACGGTGAGGGCATTCCCCTTCATCCCCGGCTTCACGAAGGATGCGGCGAGATAGGGCGCGTTCGGCCGGAATGTATTTCCCGAAACCGAAGCGGAAACATGCCCCGTCCGGAATAATATGCCGCCGAGAATGAGGATGAAGAGAAAGATTTTTTTATTTTCCGGCATTTTTCTTGCTCCATTTGAGATATGCGGAGATGAATCCGCCGATATCCCCGTCGAGGACGGCCTGAATATTTCCCGTTTCGAAACTCGTTCTGTGGTCCTTGACGAGCGTATACGGGTGCAATACGTAAGAGCGGATCTGATTCCCCCAGCTGCTTTCCTTCTTCTCTCCCTGAAGCTGATCCAGCTGGCTTTGTCTTTCCTGAAGAACCTTTTCAAAAAGGCGGGCGCGAAGAACATTCATGGCGACCTGGCGATTCATGTGCTGCGACCGTTCGTTCTGACACCCGACGACGATTCCGGTCGGCAGATGCGTAATTCGAACCGCTGAGTCGGTTCTGTTGACATACTGGCCGCCCGCTCCGCTCGAACGGAATGTGTCGACTTTCAAGTCTTCCGGGCGGATTTCGATCTCTACCGAATCGGGAAGTTCGGGAGCAGCCTGAACCGACGCAAAGCTCGTATGCCGTCGTTTCGCCGCGTCAAACGGAGAGATCCGCACGAGACGATGGACGCCCTTTTCCGCCTTGAGATATCCGTACGCGTACGTCCCTTCGACGAGAAATGTGGCGTTTTTTATCCCGGCCTCTTCATCCTGCTGTAAATCGTATATTTTCAGCGAAAAGCCGTTTCGTTCGGCCCATCTCGAATACATTCGGTACAGCATTTCCGCCCAATCCTGCGAATCCAGACCGCCGGATCCGGCGTGAACGGAGACGATAGCGTTCGCGGCATCGTATTCCCCGTCGAGAAGAAGGAGCAGTTTTCTCTGCTCTATGGTTTCCTTCAAAGCGGCCGTTCTCGACTCGAACTCCCTCTGGAACCCGGGATCGTCTGTTTCCCGCAACATGGCCTCCAGAAAAGAAAGTTCGTCGTATTCCTTTTCGAGCGTCGACCATGCCGTCTGAAGCTCCTTCAGGTGCGCCAGCTCCCTCGAAACGGTCTCGACGTCGGGCCCAGTCCAGAAATTCGGGGTTAAGGTCCTTTCCTCCAGAATGGCGATCCTGTCCGCAATAGTCGCGACGTCAAAGACTGTCCTGCAGCTCTCGCAAGAGCGAATGCAGTTCCTCCAATACCGTGGTGTTCGGGAAAAGTCCCACGTTAATTCCCCCTTTGGGCATAAAATCCATTGTTTGACATGGTTTTTTATTATATCATTCCTTTTCGGGATTATTCGAGAAAGGCGATGAGCACTCGTTGGATTCACGATCGACGCCTCAAAAAACAGCTATCCTGAAAACGCTTCTCGAGTCCGGAGACGCCGCCGTATCCGGGAATTCGCTTTGCCGCTCTCTGGGATGCACGCGCCAGGCCGTATGGAAAAACATCAGGAGTCTTTTGAATGAAGGATTCCGCATCACCGGGAAACCCCACGAAGGATACAGGCTCGAATCCCTTCCGGAATACGATCTCGCGCCTTCTCTGATTGCGGCATCGATGGGCGATGCAACGGAGTGGAATGGAACCGTGTTTCTGTACGAAACCGTACCCTCCACCCAGCTCGTGGCGAAAGAACTCGCAAGAAAAGGGGCTGCGCACGGCACCGTCGTTCTCGCAGAAAACCAGCACCGGGGAAGAGGTCGCCTCGATCGTTCCTGGATAACGCGGCCCGCCGAGGGAATCGCGATGTCGGCGGTGCTTTCGCCTCGTCTGAAACCGCATCAGTTGCAGCTCGTGAATCTTGCTGCGGGAATGGCGGTCCGGAAGGCGATAGAAGATGAGACCCGCGTACGCTGTTTGCTGAAATGGCCGAACGACGTTCTCGTCTCGGGAAGGAAAGTTTCAGGAATTCTTTCGGAGGCTTCTCTCGACCAGGACAGGGTTGTGTTCGTGGTGACGGGCATAGGGATCAACGTCAACACGGCGGTCGATGACTTCCCGAAGGAGCTGTCGGGCTCCATGACGTCCCTGAAGGCGGCCTCCGGCGAATCGACGCACCGTGGATATCTGGCCGCAAAAGTGCTCACGGAGCTTCTGCGGCACGTCCGTCGGCTCGAAAATGACCCCGCGGACTTCCTTGGCGCGTACCGATCTTCCTGTTCCTCTTTGGGGCAACATGTTCTCGTACATACCGGAGAAGAGGAATGCGAAGGGAAGGCGCTTGACATCTGCGACACGGGAGAGCTGATCGTGTCCACTCCGGATGGGGTCCGACGATTCGCCGCGGCGGATGTCGTTCACGCGTCGTTTCCTGCGTTGCGTTCTTCCCTGCTATAATGTGTACAATACGTATTTTGCGAGAGGAGGGGATGTCCGTGCGCTTGACGGAGATGTCTCGAACGAGCGGGTGAGCCGCTAAAATAGGTCCGGCGGACCTGGCGAAAGTTCTGCAGTCGTTGCCCAAAAGGCATGGAGACTTCCTTTTGACGGATTGGGACTCCGGAGAAGATGCGGCCGTCTGGATGATCGACAGCGAGCGCGCCGGAATACTGACCGTCGATTTCATCACTCCTGTCGTCGATGATCCGAAGCAATGGGGGGCCATCGCAGCGGCGAATTCCCTGAGCGATGCGTACGCAATGGGCGGCCGGCCGCTCATTGCGCTCAATGTCGTCGGATTCCCGTCGAAGAAGCTGGACCTTTCCATCCTTCAATCGGTTCTTGCGGGAGGCATGGAAAAGGTGACGGAATCGGGAGCCTTCCTGGCAGGAGGGCACAGTGTCGAAGACGAAGAACCGAAATTCGGGCTCGTCGTTTTCGGAGAAGTCCCGGCAGGACGAATCTGGAAAGTCTCGGGAGCCCGTCCCGGAGACGCGATTATCCTCACGAAGCCGCTTGGAACGGGCGTGATGGCGACGGCGATAAAGGCCGATATGGCGGGTGACGCGAGTTGGACGGACGAAGCGATACGCTGGATGACGACGCTCAACGACGTTCCCGTCCGTCTTGATCCGCACCTCCTGTCGGAAATCAATGCAGGTACGGACGTCACCGGATTCGGTCTCATCGGACACGCGCTCGACATGGTTTCCGGCGGACGCCTGGATATCAGTCTGTCGATGTCGAATCTGCCTTTGCTTCCCGGCGTCATCCAACTTGCCGAGATGGGGCTCCTGCCTGCCGGCACGTACAATAACCGGATCGCGTATCAGGACAGGGTTCGCGACGATTCGTCCTGTCCGGAGACACATGTCGACATGGCGTTCGACGCTCAGACGTCGGGAGGGCTTCTCCTCGCCGTAAACAGAGAGAAAGCCGAAACGGTCGCTGAGGCCATTCGCGCTCTTGGGTTCCGGCATGCCGCGATTATCGGCCGCGTAGAGGAGGGGAAAGGAACCATTCATTTGGTTGACTGAATATGGAAAGAATTCGGCTTTTCACCGGGAAATCCGAGGGCGGCGTTCTTGCCGTCCTTTCTTTATGCATGTTCACCGCGATGCTCGGCGTAGGCGTCATAAGCCCGATTCTGCCTTTGTACGCCTCGATGCTCGGAGCGAGCGGGATCCTTCTTGGGGCTGTATTCAGCGCATTTTCGCTCGCGCGCATCGGCGGCTTGTTTCTGTCGGGGGATCTGTCGGATCGGTACGACAGGAAACGGCTTCTTTGCGCAGGGCTTGCGATTTACGCCGTTTCCTCGCTTCTCTATCCCCGAGCCGCATCCGCATCCGTCCTTATCGGGATTCGTTTTTTCCATGGTCTCGGTTCGGCGCTTGTTGTCCCGGTCGCTATGGCCATCGGGGCGGAACTGTCAGGAAGCGGAAGCGAGGGCTCGGTTATGGGCTCCCTGCAGGGAGCCCTCTTCGTCGGAATAGGAATCGGTCCGCTTATCAGCGGCGTTCTGACGGACCGCTTCGGCATGGCGGCGCCGTTCATCGTCATGACACTCCTCACCGGGGGCGCTCTCGTCCTCGTCTACGCGGTCGTTCCGGCGGGTCTCAAACCGATACGGGCGCAAGCGGAGGACTCCCGGCGCGGAATCAGCGTATTTCTGCAGTTATGCCGTGACGATGTGCTTCGGTGGGTGTTCTTCTATCAGTTCCTCTCGGCCGTCTGCAGGGGATCCATGCTTATGATGCTCCCAATGCTGGCGTCCGGCCTGTCGCTTTCCTTTTCGAAAATCGGGGTCGTCGTCTCGCTGAATTCCCTCGCGACCGGATTCCTCCAGGGGTACACCGGACGCGTCGCGGACAAACTGCCCCGGAATTTTCTCGTCGCGGCGGGCGGAATCGCCTCCTCCTGCACGCTCTTTCTCATTCCGTTTTTCGGAACATTCGAGGCTCTCGCCGCAGGAAGCGTTCTCTTCGGCGTCGGACATGCACTCGCATCTCCGGCGCTTGCCTCCATGGCGGCCATGAAGGGGAAAGTCTACGGTACGGGACACACGATGGGGTTTTACGATATATGCTTCACATTCGGCATGATGACCGGGCCTCTCTTTTCCGGAATGGCGTCTTTCTCTTCCTTGAGCGGTCCGTTCCCCTATCTGAGCGCAATCATCTTCATCGCTTCGGTTCCTTTCCTTTCGACGAAGAGATTTCGCTCTTGCCTCGCCCCGTCATATTCCACAGATACAGATACCGGTCATAGAACGAAAGAAGAATATCCTGATCGATCGCGGGACGGGAAAGTCTCGCCACCCCCGGAACCGTCGCAAGAACGCTCCTGATCGCCGCGGACGTGAGGTCGTCGACGACCGGGAGGCTATCCGTCCGCATCTTCTCGGAAATATACGACAGGAGTTCTTCTTTTCCTTCGCCCTTGCTCCAGAGATCAAGACTCGCCGGCGCGGGCTTCTCGAGAACGCAGGACGCCGCCTTCAGCAATTGCGTCGAACACCCCGTCAGATCGATGACGCGCGTCCCGGCGAGCATTTTCCGGCCGACGATGACGGTGCTCTCCAGCCGCGTCTGGAATTCCGCAAGTCGTCGCTGAAAATACGAATAATGCGCCTGGTCCCATTCGGACAACGCGATCAGCAATCGTTGCGCCACGAAAGGAAGGACCGATGGATCCGAAAGATACAAGTCCGTTTCGCTCTGCGGGAACGGAAGGAAATCGTATAATTGTCTGGCCTGTTTCCAGTCGGAAAAAGAAAAACCATGTTCCCTCAGATCGTCGCCGTCAAGACACAGGATATGCGCTCCGAACGGAACATCCCGCGCATGGACCAGCCGTACGATGACGTTATCTTCTTTCCACGCAGTCACCGGACGGACTTCGACATAGACGCCCCCGATAAAGCGGGCGACAAGCGCAAGCCAAGGAGAGGTCGTCCAGACATCCATGGTGTCGTTCGGGAGGGCGGTTCCGGGGAATAACAAAAGAAAAAGGAGAACGAAAAGCCGTTTCATCGTTCTCCCTGAACACACAGGACGCTCTCGGAAGCCATCAGATCCGCCATGGCGTTTTTCGCCGCATCAAACTCGGCTTCTTGTCGCGAAGCGCCGCTTCCTTCGCCGATGACACGATGCTCCAGCTCCACCGTCACGGTGAAAAACGGAGCATGGGATGGCCCGGTGACCGAGGTAACCGAATATATCAATCCGCCCGGCGTTTTCTCCTGAATATATCTCTGAAGAGCGCTTTTCGGATCGAGAGAAAGATCCGCATTCTTTTCCCCGGCCTGAAAAAGGAGATATCGAAACACCAGAGCTTCCGCGGCTTCATAGCCTCCGTCTACAAATACAGAGCCGATCACGGCTTCGGACGCATCCGCGAAGACGCTATGCCGTTCCCCGCATGCCTCCATTCCCTTTCCCAGGCACAGAAAGTCTCTCAGTTGCATATGATCCGCCCATCGGATCAACGCATTTTTGCAGACGACGCTTGACCGGTATCGGGTCAGCTCACCTTCGGCCAGTTGCGGGTACGATTCATAGAGAAATCGCGAGACGCCCACTTCAAGGACTGCGTCCCCAAGGAATTCCAGACGTTCGTTCCAGTTCGCGAGACCATGCTCGTGCGCATAGGACGAATGCGTCAGGGCCTCTTCGAGAAGACTCGTATTCCTGAACCGGTACTCAAGCCTCTCCTGCAGTCGGGAGAGTCTCTCAAGTCGGCTTGTCATCGATCCGGGCTATTCCTCGAATTTTTGTACCGCAAGGACTCCGTTATGTCCGCCGAAGCCGAAATTATTCACCAAAAAACGCGAAATTTGCCGGTACACCGGTTTTGGTCCGACGACATTGATGTTGCACTCCGGATCGGGCGTCGTGAAGTTGATCGTCGGGTGAACAACGCCCCGTTCGATCGCCAGTATCGAAGCGATTGTCTCAAGAGCGCCCGCGGCTCCGAGACAATGGCCTATCATGGACTTCGTCGAGTTGACAAGCACGGAATCCGCATGATCGCCAAAGAGTCTGCGAATCGCCAGCGACTCCGTCTTGTCGTTCAAAACCGTCGCGGTTCCATGGGAGTTGATGTACTCCACGTCCTCCGGCAGCCATTTCGCCTGCGTCATCGCGTTCCTCATGGCCCGCACCGCTCCGTCGCCTTCGGGATCGGGCGCGGTTATGTGGGATGCGTCGCATGTGGAACCATATCCGACAAGTTCGGCGTATATGTGCGCGCCTCTCCGCTTCGCGTGCTCCAGTTCTTCGAGGAGCAGCACGCCGGCGCCTTCTCCCATGACGAATCCGTCCCTGTGCAGATCGAACGGTCTACATGCATGTTCGGGATCGTCGTTCCGCGTCGAAAGCGCCTTGATGGCTGCGAAGCCTCCGATGCTGATGGAGCGCAGCGCCGCTTCCGTTCCCCCGGAAAGAATCAGATCCGCGTCATCACGAAGGATCGTATGATACGCTTCCCCCATGCTGTTGATCGACGTGGCGCACGCCGTCACGACGCATATATTCGGCCCCTTGGCGCCGAACCGTATCGCGACGTACGCCGTGGACATATTGCTGATCATCATCGGGATGAAAAAAGGACTGATGCGTCGGGTGCCTTTCTCCATCATGGTCTTGAAGTTGTTGAACGTCGTTTCGATGCCGCCCTGCCCCGTCCCGATGTACACGCCGAAACGATACGGGTCAAGCGATTTTACGTCGAGGGCGGCGTCCTGAACGGCCAGTTCCGACGCCGCAACCGCAAACTGTATGACGCGGTCGGAACGTTTCGCCTCTTTCGATTCCATCCAGTCCGTCGGATTGAAATCCTTGATTTCCGCGCCAAAGGTCACGGGGCAATCATCTATGTCAACGGTAGTAAAAGAACTGATACCGTTTTTCCCTTCTTCGAGCGCCTTCCAGAAAACGTCTTTTCCGTGTCCGATGGGGCTCACGGCCCCGAGACCCGTAATAACGACTCGCCTCACTGAACGTCACTCCTTCGGCTTCCAGTGGATACAATACAGAAAAAGGGGAAGCGATGAGTCGGCTTCCCCCTGGAGGACATAGTACAGATCACTCTTCCACTCCAAGTTTCGACAGGGTGTATTTCATCGCTTCGCCGACAGATGTCAGTTTTTCCGCATCCTCATCGGGAATCTCGATGTCGAACTCTTCTTCGATTCCCATGATGAGTTCAACGATATCGAGAGAATCAGCTCCCAAATCCTCCACGAAAGAGGCTTCCGGGGCTATCTGTTCCTCTTCGACGTCAAGACGATCGATAATGATCTCCTTGAGACGCGCAACGATCTCTTCCTTTTTCATCTTCCGTTCACCCCCTTTCAAACAGCATATCTCAGCACATTGTCATTCCGCCGTCAACGGCGATAACCTGGCCGGTCACGTAGGACGCGTCGTCCGAAACAAGAAACGCGACGACTGAAGCGACATCCTCCATGCTTCCGAACCGGCCGAGAGGTATATTCCGGAGCATCGCATCCCGGATATTTTCCTTGAGAACATGCGTCATCTCGGTTTCGATAAACCCGGGGGCGACTGCATTCGCCGTAATGCCGCGCGAAGCGTACTCCCGCGCCAGGGATTTCGTAAAACCGACGACACCCGCCTTCGTCGCGGCGTAATTCGTCTGGCCGGGGTTGCCCACGAGGCCCACGACGGACGATATCGAGACGATCCGTCCCCAGCGTTTTTTCACCATTCTGCGAACCGCTTCCTTCGAGCAATAATACACCGACGTTAAATTGGAGGATAGTACCGACTCCCAATCGTCGACCTTCATCCGCATGAGAGGAGCGTCGCGCGTAATGCCCGCGTTGTTGACTAGGACATCCGGTCCTCCGAGCGATTCGTCGAGTTCCGCAAAAAGGCGCGCGACGTCTTCGGCTTTCGAGACATCCCCGTGAAAGGGCGCGGCCGTGCCGCCCTCTTCGCGGATCCGGTCGCAGAGCGAAAACGCGTCGTCTTTACCGGACCTGTAGTTCACGGCAACGGCGAATCCGCGTCTGGAAAGAGCAAGGGCCACAGCGCTGCCGATTCCCTTGGATGCGCCCGTTACGAGCGCGACCTTCATAGCCGCATTTTCCGTTCCTTCAGCTGTTTCGCAGGACATGAGCAACCTCCTCCAGCGATTCGGGGGTGCATGCGGACATCGTCGTCAATCCCTTCCTGCAACGTTTTACAAGTCCGGACAGGACGGTTCCCGGGCCGATCTCGGCAAAAAGCGATACGCCCTTATCGGCCATGTGCTCCACCGATTTCGACCACAAAACAGGGCTGTACGTCTGTTCGTACAGGCTTTTCCTGATATCGCCCACAGACGCGACCGGTAAGGCTGAGACGTTGGCCACGACTGGGATTGAGGCATTGGACCACGAACATTTTTCGAATTCCGCGGCGAGCCGGTCGGCGACGCCTCTCATGAGCGCGCTGTGGAAGGGAGGGCTAACGTTCAGGAGAATTGCTTTTCTTGCTCCTCTAGACTTCGCGGTTTCAATGAATTTTTGCACAGCGCCGACGAGACCGGACACGACAACCTGCCCCGGAGCGTTGAAATTCGCCGGCTGACATTCCCTGTCCGGAGCGATCTCGGCGCAAATCCGGCCGACGGCTTCGTCGTCCAGTCCGATGATTGCAGCCATGGCTCCTGTCCCTTCAGGCGCCGCATCCTGCATAAGAGCGCCCCGGATATTGACGAGCCGCACCGCATCCGCAAATGGAAGCACTCCAGCGGCGACAAGCGCAGTATACTCTCCAAGGCTGTGTCCGGCGGCGAAATCCGGGGCGACGGCCAATCCATATTCCTGCTTCAGAACCTTCAAAGCGGCGATGCTTGTCGTCATAATGGCCGGCTGGGTCAGTGCAGTTTTCTTCAGTTCTTCGTCGGGTCCTTCGAAAATGACGCGCCCCAAGGCAAAGCCAAGAGCGTCATCAGCCTCCGTAAAAATATCGCGGGCGACGGAGAAACGTTCCGCCAGTTCCCTCCCCATCCCGACTTCCTGCGAGCCCTGCCCCGGGAAAACCAGAGCGTACATTCGGCTACACCTCCCCGTTTTCAGCGTACTGTGACATTCTGGAAAAAATGCCGGCCGCTTCCGAAAAAAGCATCCGAATAATCTCGGACGCAGGGAGGATGTCGTTGACAAGCGCAGCGCTCTGTCCGGCCATAACAGAGCCCCATTCGACATCCCCGTCGACTACGGCGGAACGAAGTTTTCCGGTTCCCAGAGCTTCGTACTCCTCGACGGAAGCGTTGCGTTTGTCCAGTTCATCGAATTCCAGAGTCAGCTTGTTCTTCAGACACCGAACGGGATGCCCCGTTCTGCTTCCTGTAATGACGTTGCTGCGGTCGCGGGCCTTCAGGATCGCATCCTTGTAGTTCATGTGCACTGTGGATTCCTTTGAACAGACAAAACGGGTTCCAACCTGAACGCCTTCCGCTCCGAGAGCGAAACCGGCGGCGACGCCTCTGCCGTCGGCGATTCCGCCCGCAGCGATGACGGGAATCTCTACAGCGTCGGCCACCTGCGGGACCAGGACCATCGTCGTCAATTCCCCGATGTGTCCGCCCGCTTCCATTCCTTCCGCCACGACCGCGTCGGCCCCCTGTTTCTCAACCCTTTTCGCCTGGGCGACGGAAGCGATTACGGGAATCACTATAGCGCCGAGAGGCTTGAGGCGATCAAGCACCTTTCCCGGACTCCCGGCGCCTGTCGTCACCACGGGAACCCTGTGTCGCTGCGCAAGATCCACCGCCGCATCCACCGTCGGAGACATAAGCATGATGTTGAGCCCGAAAGGGCGGGACGTCAGCGTTCGGACCTTGCGCAACTGCTCGTCAAGAAGATCCGGCGGCATGTTTGAAGCAGCGATAATCCCAAGCCCTCCCGCGTTGCTGACGGCTGCCGCAAGTTCGGCATCCGCCACCCAGGCCATTCCGCCCTGAAGTATGGGATATTCAATTGCCAACAGACGCGTGATTCTGTTGTTCCAGCTCATAGATTTCACCTCATGCTTCATAGAGAATAGCTCCATAAGTCATACCTGCTCCAAAGGCGGAGAGCACGATTCTGTCCCCGCGTGCAAAACTCTGATTCTGAAGAAACTCTGCAAGCGCAATGAAAATCGAAGCAGCAGACGTGTTTCCATACCGTGAAAGGTTCACGACGGCCTTGTCCGGCGAAACGTCGAGTTTCGAAAGAATGCTATCGATGATACGCATGTTTGCCTGATGCAGCAGCCACCATTGTATATCCTTCGGCCCGATGTCCGCCTCCGCAAGAAAACCTCTGAGAAAATCGGGCAGAACTTTGTTCGCAAAGCGAAAGACGTCGTTCCCTTTCATGGAAACGCAGTGAAGCCTTTTTCTGACCGTCTCTTCGGATGCCGGCATAGCTGTCATCCCCGCAGGGAGAACGATGAAATCATGCTTCGAGCCATCCGACTTCAGATCGGCGGATATGAAACGCCCCTGTCCTTCCCTGCCTTCACCGAGCACCAGAGCCCCCGATCCGTCGCCGAAAAGGACGCATGTCTTCCGGTCGGACCAGTCGACTATCCGGGAAATAATCTCAGCCCCGATAACGATGACATTCTTCCAGAGCCCCGAGGAGACGCCTGCGATAGCCATTGTGAGAGCGTAGACGCTTCCGGTGCATCCGGACTGAACGTCGCACGCCCCCGCCCGCGTCGCGCCCAGCATATCCTGAACGCGGGGGGCGACGCCCGGAAAGAGCGTATCGGGAGAATTCGTCGCAACGATGATCATGTCGACGTCGCAGGGAGACACCTCGGCATCCTCAAGCGCGGCCCTTGCAGCCCTGAAGGCGAGATCGCTGGTGTTTTCGTCCTCAGCCGCCACCCGCCGCTCCTGAATCCCGGTCCGTTCCTGAATCCACGTATCCGTCGTATCCAGAGTCTTCGACAGCTCTTCATTGGTGACGACGCGAGCCGGAACAAAAAAACCCGCCCCCTGTATCGTCACCTGTTTCCCCAGTATTTTCCCCATTTCACGCGTTCTCCTGTCCCAGTTCTTCGCGAATGAGCGCGACGCCGTTCTTCTCGACAAAATCCATTGTCACAGAAAGAGCGGAAGCAATGGCGGCGGCTTTGGAGCGTCCGTGCGCCTTGACAACGGCGCCGTTGACCCCGAGCAGAGGCGTTCCGCCGTATCGTTCGTAGTTGAAACGCCGCCAAAGCGTTTTCATCATCGGGATCATAAAAAGCATGCCCATCTTTGCGAACAGACGGTGATGCAGCTCTTCTTCCACGATGTCATAGACGGCATGCATCAGGCCTTCGGCGAATTTCAGGACCATGTTTCCGGAAAAACCGTCGCAGACGATGACGTCGGCGCGGCTATAGGGAATATCGTCGCCTTCGACGTATCCCGAGAAATTGAGGGCGCTCCGCGCCAGGAGTTCGCGCGCTTCGGCGACGACATCATCGCCCTTGATCTCTTCCGATCCGTTCGAGAGCAGCGCCACCTTCGGCGTCCTGACGCCCAGCATGGTTTTCATATACACATTTCCCATCAGGGCGAACTGATAGAGATTTATGGGTTTCGATCGCACGGTCGCCCCGACATCGAGAAGGAATGTCGGCTTGTGGAGCGTCGGCAACGCGACGCCGAATCCCGGGCGGTCGATTCCGTGGATCCGTCCCACGACGAGAACTCCGCCGGCGACGATCGCTCCCGTATTCCCCGCGGAAACAAGCCCCTTCGCCTCGCCGGAACGCACCATCTCCATCGCTATCCGCAGGCTGGAGCGACGCTTCTTGCGTATGGCGATCGTGGGATGTTCATCCATCGCTATGGATTCTTCCGCATGCAGGACGTGTACGCGATCCCGCGGCATGGACGCCTCTTTTTCGAGAATCGGATCCAGTTCGTTTTTATTTCCGACCAGAACGACCGTCAGTCCGGCATTATTATTGCAGGCTTGGATGGCGCCACGACAGATTTCGAGCGGCGCATTATCGCCACCCATCGCATCAACTGCAAGCAGCATAATTTCCCCCCTCGATCCTCCGCATCACTCCGAAGACCCGCCGGAATGAATGACCGCAGCGATAAACCGCCCAACGAAAATTTCCTTTTCTCCAACTCTCGTCCGCACGCTTACGATATATTTGTCTTCCTTATGGATTCCGACCTTCGCCCGCGCCAGAAGGACGTCGCCGATCTTCGGCCGTTGCTTGTACTGCCCGCGCATCGAGTCAATCATCACAAAGTCGGCCTCGACGACTGCAATGGCGATGGAACTGGCCTGAGCATATACATAATGGTCGCAGAGCGCATCCGTATGCCGGAAAGCCATGTCTTTTCGTGTCTGAAGCGCCGATAAAGCCCATCGGTTCGGCTCAAGTTCGAGAAGATCTCCGACGACCTCCTCTTCTTTCAGCGACCGCAATCGGCTCGAAGCCTTCTGGGCCATACGGCGCATCCGTTCCCTGAGTTCCGGAATCGCAAGAACCGCGCGGTCCAGTCTGATGGTGCTGACGCTGGATTTGAGGACGCCGGCCAATTCCTCATCCGTCACAAGGGGATTTTGCTCAAGCAACTTCAGGAGTCGGTCCTGGCGCTGCTTTTTCATGTTCTTTATGTCGCACCGCCTCCGTTTAGCACCTGATACTAATAACTGGTCTGGATACTTGGTAAGTATAGATATCCGTTTGAAACCGGTCAAGTCCGGGAAACAAAAAAAGAGGCAGAGGAAAATCCTCTGCCTCTGCGGGACGAACGAAAATGCGCGTTATTCCTTTTTCGCTTCCGTATCCGCCGCGACAGACACAACCTTCCTGCCTCTGTAGTACCCGCACTCGGGGCAAGCGCGATATGTCATCACCACTTCGCCGCAATGAGGACACGTTGTCGTCTGAGGTCCGATAATACTATTGATATACTCCGACTTTCTCTTATGAGTCCGAGAATGAGATACACGCCTTTTCGGGACCGCCATAGTTTCTCCCCCCTTACCGTTCGACTCAACTTTCGTCCGAGAGCATGCCCCTCAAAACGGAAAAACCCGTCTGTTTCTCGTCTTGTGAGGAAGCGACACAATCGCACCCTCCGTTTTCGAGCTTTTTTCCGCAAAAAGGACACAAACCAAGACATTCTTCCCGGCATTTCGGATTCTGGGGAAGACTCAATATGAGGCTTTCCCATACCTGCTCCGTAATATCCAACGTTTGTTCCAGAGAAGGAACGTTAACGATCAGATATTCCAAATCGCTGTCTTCCTGTTCGGAAGGATGTGCAATATCCTGACTCGCTGAGAAAAGATACAGGAAAACCTCATCAAATGCAATACGCAACGGATCGAGACAGCGCGTACAGCACGTCTGCACCTCCCCTTTCAGGGAAAGACTCAGAAAAACATCTTTCCCCTGTCGGGAGAGAGAACCGGAGACATTAACGGGTCCGGCGAGAACATACTCAAGTCCGTAACAGGATATGCTCTTTTCAACAGAAATCTCCGACGAAAAACGGATTTCCCGTTCTTCGACAGAGGGCACGGTCACGACAAAGGAATCAATTCCGAACAAAAAGAGGACTCCATTCGACTACCGGTCGACGATGCGCTTCGTGTCCCGGGCTATGACAAGTTCCTCGTTCGTCGGAACGACGAGGACGGAAACGCTTGCGTCATCCGAGCTGATTATCCGTTCTTTTCCCCGGACCTTGTTTTTCTCGGCGTCGATCTTTATTCCAAGGAACTCCAGTCCGGCGCAGACCTTTTCGCGTGCGACGATGCTGTTCTCTCCGATCCCTGCGGTGAAGACCAGCGCGTCGATTCCCCCCATGGCGGCGGCGTAGGCCCCGATGTATTTCCTGATGCCGTAGTACAACATTTCCTCGGCGAGCTTCGCCCGCGAATTGCCGGCCGCCGCGGCTTCTTCGACGTCGCGAAGATCGCTGCTCACGCCGGAAATGCCCTGAATGCCGCTCTCCTTGTTCAGGATGTGCGCCAACGCCTTGGTGTCAAGGCCTTCCTGTTCGGCCAGATAAAACAGCAGCGTCGGATCGACATCCCCGCACCTCGTTCCCATAATGACTCCCGGGAGAGGGCTGAATCCCATGCTCGTATCTATGGAGTGTCCGTTCTTGACGGCCGTTACGGAACTTCCGTTTCCGAGATGGCACGTGACGATTTTCAGGTGATCGACCGGTTTGCCGAGCAATTCCGCGGTTCTTTGCGACACATAGTAATGGCTCGTGCCGTGAAAGCCGTATCGGCGAACCCGATACTTTTCATAGTAATGATACGGAACCCCGTACATGTACGCATGGCTGGGCATCGTCTGATGGAACGCCGTATCGAAGACGCCGACCTGCGGAATATTCGGAAGAACTTCCGTCATGGCTTCAATTCCCATGAGATTTGCGGGATTATGCAATGGGGCGAGAGGGACACACTCCTGCAGGGCGGCGATGACTTCATGGTTTATGAGAACCGATCCCGCGAATTTCTCTCCCCCATGTACGACCCTGTGACCTACCGCTTTCAGTTCTTCGAGCGAGGCGATCACTCCGTGGGAAGCGTCCAGAAGCGCGTCAAGGACCATGCGGATGGCGACCTTGTGATTCGGGATCGTCGCATTGATCGTTACGGCGTCCATGCCGGTTTTGGAATGTTTGATCCGGGATCCTTCGATGCCGATCCTCTCGACGAGCCCCTTCGCCAAGACCTCTTCGTTCGTCATCGAGAAAAGCTGATATTTCAGCGACGAACTTCCGCAATTCAAAACAAGAACTTTCATACCGTTTCCTCCCTTTTCCTTGACGGTGATGTCCCGTCATCGTATCGTACGTTCATTCCATTTCCGGAGAGTGGTCCCATCAATGTCCGGTCCGATTGTCGGCGTCGTCGCGGAATATAATCCGTTCCACAAAGGCCACCTACACCACCTGAAAACGATCCGGGAATCTCTCCGCGCCGATGTCGTCATCGTCGTTCTCTCGTCGTATTTCACGCAACGCGGAGAGCCTGCCGTCTGTTCCCCGGTTTCCCGATCGAAGATGGCGCTCCTTGGAGGAGCGGATATCGTGATACAGCTGCCATCCGCATTTTCCTGCCAGAACGCCGGAATCTTCGCCTCTGCGGCCGTCGATTTGCTTGCAGCGACGGGAATCGTATCTCATATATCTTTCGGGATGGAAACGCCGGAACAGGACATGACCCAAATCCTTGACATTCTAATTCACGAACCCGATGCTTTCAAGACCGCGCTTCGGCGATTCCTTGACGAAGGGCATTCTTTCCCGAAGGCGCGGTCCCTTGCGCTTCGAGCCGCATGTTCCGCAGACGAGTCATTCTTTTCCGGATCCAATGACATTCTTGCGCTCGAATATGCGAAACGCATCGCCGAGCGGCGATATCCGATCCGGCTTTTTCCGGTTCAGCGCGCCGGAAGCCCCCACAGGAGCGTCTCTCTGGAAAGCGGCATGCCGAGCGCGGGAGCGCTTCGAAAGGCCCTCTTTCTGAGAGATTCCCCGGAGGATGTCAGACGCGGCGTCCCGGAATTCGCGTACGACATTCTTGTCGAAGAAGGACGTACGGGAAGAATATGCAGTTCCTCCGAAAGACTCTGGCGCGTCACGCAGATTATCCTGTCGCGGGAAACCCCGGAATCGCTCCGCGCTTTCGCAGGAATCAGCGAGGGGATCGAAAATCGCATCCTGCAGGAAAAAGAAGGGGCCGGTTCCTTTGAAGACCTCGTTTCCGCGTGTACGACCCGTCGGTACGCACGAAGTAGAATACGGCGCACGCTTCTGCACATCCTCCTTGGACTCACGCAAGCCGCGAATCTCCGTTTCCAGCAGTCAGGGCCGCAATATATCCGCATCCTCGGATACACCGAAGAAGGCAGGAAGGCGCTGGCGCGAATGAGACGCACAGCCGCCCTGCCCGTGCTGTCACGATGGTCCTATCGAAAAAACGCCGCGGAAAGAGATCTCCTCGATTTTGAACAGCGGTCGTCGATTCTCTGGGAAGCCCTGCTTCCCAACCCCGCTTTCGGAGAAATCCGGAAAGAGCATCCCTAAATCTTTTCTCTCTTCGGATTGGGAAATCTTTCCCGGAGACGTCGAAAAACCCCTGGCGGCACCATATCCTGAACGGAACCTCCAAACGCGAAGACATCCTTGACGGCATGGCTCGATAGATACGAATACTTGGCTTCCGTCACGATAAAAAGCGTCTCTATCTCGGGAGCGAGCTGCCGGTTCATCAGGGCGAGCTGGAATTCATATTCGAAATCGGAGAGCGCGCGCAGTCCCCGTATGATGACCCTGCTCTGTTCCCGCCGCAGATAGTCCACAAGCAACCCCTCGAAGGCGGTCACGCGAACGTTAGGAAGGTGGCTGAGCGCCTCTCTCGTCATATGCTGGCGCTCTTCGACGCTGAAGCTCGCCTTCTTCTGGGGATTCAAAAGGATGCTCACAAGCAGTTCGTCAAAGAGCGCCGCCGCGCGTTCCGCAATATAGACGTGCCCGTTCGTGATCGGATCGAACGAACCGGGATAAACAGCCCGAACGGCCCGTTTCACGAGACATTCCCCCTCAGGCGGAAAAACGAAACGGCGCTTTCGCCGTACGTACGCTCGTCGGACAGAACGAATCCTTCCGGAGGAACTCCGACAATCGGTTCACGCACGGATCGTTCGATGATAAGGAGACAATCCGTCGAACAGATCGCACTGTTCTTGCCGACGAGAGAAAGCGTTTCGGCGACAAGTCCGGACTCGTAGGGAGGATCCGCAAAAATGACATCGAAACGGTAGTTTCGGCGAAGCAGCCATGAGAAACACCGACGTACATCCAGGGAGAGGACGACGAACGAATCCTCCGCGCCTGGAGGAACGATATTCTTGATCTCCCGCGCGCGGTCTCGCAACGCTTCGACCGCGACCACGGGGGTCGCGCCTCTCTCCCAGGCCGCCAGCGAAATTCGCCCCGTTCCTGAGAAAAGATCCAGAAAGCCCTTCCCCTCCAGGTCCCCGAGGATACTGAAAACGGCCTGAAGGACCTTGCCTGTCGTCGGGCGAACTTCCTTCACGGCAGATCCCGTTCGTTTCCCGAACAGTCCTCCGGTTTACGGGATCCATCGCTCGGGACATCGAGCCGTGATGCGAGATCCTCGACCGATTTCCGCACGGCGGGCGTAATGAAGGGGAACGAATACGGATCGATCTTGACGATCCCCCGGTCCTCCTCGGAAAAAATCCGAAGACGGTATTTCTGCTCGAACCCCTGATCGATGGCGATGGTTTCGAGAAGGACTATTCCATCTTCCGATTGAAACGCGTTTCTGTATACCCAGAGCCCATCTGAAAGCGTTCCCCCCTGCCCATCGAATCCTTTCCACAGAGTCAGTACAGGAAGCGGGCCCCGAAAGCGAGCGTGCATATCCAAATCCTCCCCGAGAGTAATTCTTTTCGTTGTCCCCTGAGCCGTCTTCCGGGCGTTCAGGACGAAAATCGACCGCCCCAGCGCAAGCCATTTCCGTTCGTATTTCGTCGTAACAGAACGCTCTTCGGTTCGCAACGCCATCTTCACCTCGAGCGCAGCGTCGCCTGCAAGGACATCAGCCATTTCGACGGCGAAATTTTCGACATCGGTCGTCAGTTCGTATTCGCCGTGCATCTCCAAAACCGAGGCAAGATCCTGGGCGAAACATGTCCCCGTCAATCGTCTCTTCTCGTGACGCGATTTCGGCCACGGGCACGGAAAATTCATATACACCTTCCGTATGCTGTCGTCCGGGAAAAATTCCCGCAGCAGAAAACGCGCATCCCCGCACATAACGTACATATTCGGGATGGAGCGCCGTGACGCGCGAACCGCCGCTTTCAGGACACAACTCCGGGAGACTTCGATTCCGAACACCAGCGAATCGGGGTTATTCCGTGCAAGATGCTCCGTAAACTCGCCGTTCCCAAATCCCAATTCCACCAGTATGTTTTCCGCGGACATGGTTCGCCCGGACGGGGATACTCCCGTTCTTGCGGGTTGAATAACGATATCTCCCAATTTCCTCATGGCGCGCGATCCTCCGTTCAAGCCGTCAAATGCCATCGATTTTATTATATCCTACTCCGCGGTACGTCCGAATTGACACACATTGCACTTGTGCTAAGATGTCCGTAGACGTGGATGATTGTGGCGTATCTTTTTTTTCAAAAGGAAATTATACAAAATCCATTATTACACACTCACAGAATGCTACCACCAAACGGGTTTCCCGTTTGTTAGAAAAAGAGGAGGTACACGCATGGCTAAACATTGGAAGACTATGGATGGAAACATGGCGGCGGCCCATGTTTCCTATGCTTTCACGGAAGTCGCTACGATTTACCCCATCACTCCCTCTTCACCTATGCCGGAATATGTCGACGAATGGGCGTCTCACGGACTCAAGAATATTTTCGGCAAGCCGGTAAAAATCGCCGAGCTTCAGTCCGAAGCCGGAGCCGCCGGAGCAATGCATGGAGCGCTGTCCGCCGGAGCGCTTACGACCACCTACACGGCATCTCAGGGGCTTTTGCTCATGGTTCCCAACATGTACAAGATGGCCGGAGAGCTTCTTCCCGGCGTCTTCAACGTAACCGCCCGCGCCATCGCCGGCCACGCGCTTTCGATTTTCGGCGACCACAGCGACGTCATGGCATGCCGGGGGACCGGATTCGCAATGCTCGCGTCCGGCAGCGTCCAGGAGACGATGGACCTTACGGCCGTCTCGCACCTTTCCGCGATTAAGGCAAGCGTCCCCTTCCTGAACTTCTTCGACGGATTCAGGACATCTCATGAGATCCAGAAAATTGAGATCCTCGACTTCGAAGATCTTGCAAAGCTCGTCGATTTTGACGCGATCGCCCGCTTCAAGGCCAAGGCGATGAATCCCGAGCACCCCTACCAGAAGGGAACCGCGCAGAATCCGGACATTTTCTTCCAGGCCAAGGAAGCCGCAAATCGTTTCTACACAGTCATCCCCGACATCGTCGAGAAGCATATGGCCCAGATCAAACAGCTCACGGGACGCGAGTATCATCCGTTCAACTACTACGGAGCGCCGGATGCGGACAGGGTCATCGTCGCCATGGGATCAGTCTGCCAGTGCGCCGAGGAGGTCGTCGACTACCTCAACGACAGAGGCGAAGCGGTCGGACTCATCGAAGTCCATCTCTACCGGCCCTTCTCGGAGAAGTTCTTCTTCCGCGCTCTCCCGGCCACCGTTCAGGCGGTCGCCGTGCTCGACAGATGCAAGGAGCCGGGCGCCCTCGGAGAGCCGATGTACGAAGACGTCAAGACGCTCTTCTACGATAAGCCGAACGCACCCATCATCGTCGGCGGACGATATGGCCTCGGCTCGAAGGATACGACCCCGGACCAGATCAAGGCCGTATTCGACAACCTCAAGTCCTTCCAGCCGAAAGACCATTTCACCGTCGGCATCGTGGATGACGTCACCGATACGTCGCTTCCGCCCGCCGAGAAGATCGTCGCCGCTCCCGCGGGAACGATCCGCTGCAAGTTCTGGGGGTTCGGTTCCGACGGCACCGTCGGCGCAAACAAGAACTCCATCAAGATCATCGGCGACGAGACGGACATGTACGCCCAGGGCTACTTCGCGTATGACTCGAAGAAGTCGGGCGGCGTGACGATTTCGCACCTTCGCTTCGGCAAGCAGCCGATCAAGTCGACGTACCTCATCGACGAAGCCGATTTCATCGCCTGCCACAAACAGGAATACGTTTCCCTCTACGATGTCACGGCAGGCATCAAAAAGGGCGGAGCCTTCCTTCTCAACACCCAGTGGAAGACCATGGCCGAGCTTGAGGCCAATCTTCCCGCCAGACTCAAGCGCACGCTCGCCGAAAAACAGATTCGTTTCTACATCATCGACGGCGTAGAAATTGCAGAAAGCATCGGCCTCGGAAACCGGATCAACTCGATACTTCAGGCCGCGTTCTTCAAGCTCGCCGACGTCATCCCCATCGACGAAGCGGTTCGTTACATGAAAGACGCCATCCGTCATACGTACGGCAAGAAGGGCGACAAGATCGTCGCGATGAACGAAGAATCCGTCGACAAGGGCGTCAACGCCATGGTCAAGATCGACGTTCCCGCTTCCTGGAAGGATGCGAAGGACGAATGCTGCGGATGCTGCGCCTCGAAGGCCGAAATCCCCGCTTTCATCCGTGAAGTCTGCATGCCGATCAACGCCCAGGACGGCGACTCCCTTCCCGTCAGCGCATTCGTCGGCCGTGAAGACGGCAGTTTCCCGTCCGGAACGTCCGCATACGAAAAGCGCGGCGTAGCCATCACCGTTCCCGAGTGGCAGGCGGCCAAGTGCATTCAGTGCAACCAGTGCGCCATGGTCTGTCCGCATGCCGCAATTCGCCCGGTTCTTCTCGATGCCGCTGAAGCTGCCGCTGCGCCGGCCAACTTCGGCGCCGTTGAGGCAAAAGGAAAAGAACTCGCCGGTCTGAAGTTCAAGATGCAGGTCGACACGCTCGATTGCATGGGTTGCGGCAACTGCGCCGATATCTGCCCGGTAAGCGCGCTTGAGATGAAGCCGCTCGCTTCCCAGGTCGAGAAGGAAACCGGCAACTGGGAATACGCCTTGAAGGTCAGCGAAAAGTCTTCCCTGATGAACAAGTTCACCGTCAAAGGGAGCCAGTTCTGCCAGCCGCTCGTGGAATTCTCGGGCGCCTGCTCGGGTTGCGGCGAAACGCCGTACGCGAAGCTCATCACACAGCTGTACGGCGACCATATGATCCTCGCCCAGGCCACGGGATGCTCCTCGATATGGGGCGGTTCCGCTCCCAGCATGCCCTATTGCACGAACCCGAAGGGACAGGGGCCCGCGTGGGCGAACTCGCTCTTCGAGGACAACGCGGAATACGGCTACGGCATGCGTCTGACAGTCGATACGGAAGTCGGATATATCGTCGATTCCGTCGACAAGCTCCTCTCGATGAACATCCCCGAGGATGTCAAGGCGATCCTGAATGAGTGGAAAGCGTCAAAAGACGACGGCGAGAAATCAAAAGCCGCGGCCGAAAAGGTTCTTTCCATTGTCGGACGCGATCTCGGCTCCGAAGCGAACGCGCTGCTCTGCGATATTTCCAAACGCAAGGATTACCTCACGAAGAAATCCGTGTGGATCTTCGGCGGCGACGGATGGGCCTACGATATCGGCTTCGGCGGACTGGACCACGTCCTCGCTTCCGGAGAAGACGTCAACGTCTTTGTGTTCGACACCGAAGTATACTCCAACACCGGCGGACAGTCCTCGAAATCCACCCCGACTGCGGCGGTCGCGAAATTCGCCGCATCCGGGAAACGTGTCAAGAAAAAGGACCTCGGCCGTATTGCGATGACCTACGGCTACGTGTACGTCGCCCAGGTTGCGATGGGCGCGGACAAAAACCAGCTTATGAAAGCCGTCGCCGAAGCCGAGGCGTACAAGGGACCGTCGCTTATCATCAGCTATGCTCCCTGCATCAACCACGGCATCAGCGCAGGAATGGGGAAATCCCAGGAGCAGGAGAAGAAAGCCGTCGAAGCCGGATATTGGCACCTGTACCGGTATAATCCGATGCTGGCTGAAGAGGGCAAGAATCCGTTCATTCTCGATTCGAAGGAACCGAAGGCCGACTTCAAGGAATTCCTGATGAGTGAAGTTCGCTATTCGTCCCTCGTCAAGACCTTCCCGGAAATCGCCGATACGCTCTTCGACAAGGCGGCCAAAGACGCCAAGGCCCGGTATGAAATGTATCGCACGTTGGCGGAAGCCGGAAAGCAGCCTGTCAAAACGGAAGCATAACCATACGTTGCATCAATACCGAGTGATTCTACAAAAAGCGGCTTCTCTTTCGAGAAGCCGCTTTTTTTCGCATCCGCCGATTTATTCGAAGAGACATCCTTTTTGGACGGAACGACTTTTCCTTGACGTACGAGTACGGGGCAGAGTAAAATACCAAGGTACTCGGGACGTAGCGCAGCCTGGTTAGCGTACCTGCATGGGGTGCAGGTGGTCGGTGGTTCGTGAACGGCGACGCTACGCAAAGCCTTGCAAGCACTGAATTCAAGGGAACTTCGCTTCGGCGGGGTTCCCTTTTTTGATACCCTGCCACTGTGAATTGAATGGAATTCCCGCTCAATTCTCCCCTCTTCGGGCTCTCCGAAATGTCAAGGTTCATGGTTCCTGCCGATGCTTCCTTTCTGTAAGCATTCCCTTGTTTCACGTGGAACACTTGCCAAGACTGGCGTGTTAGGCTTGGTCATTCCCGGAGCGGTTGCGTTACCCGGGGTGACGATGTACAATCAGTGTACGCTCTGACTATTCAAAAAGAAAGGGGGTGCAACGATGAAGATCTGTACAAAAGCGAGGATACTTCGGGCTCGGGAGTATGAACGAATGGAAGTTTTCGCCAAGGTTGCGGGTATCTGGTCAACGACAATTACACTTCCCCGTCGACGACAATTACACTTCCCCAAACA
>CAYVKE010000014.1:0-35371 GCA_964451935.1 uncultured Synergistaceae bacterium
GATGAGCGGAATGTCGCAGCTCCGGAAAACGACGCAGTTCAGGAAATTGCTTGAACGACCGGGCGCCTTGGTGGCGCCCGGGGTGTACGATGCGCTGAGCGCGCGGATCTGCGAGATGGCCGGTTTCGAAGCGGTGCAGCACTCCGGGTACGGAACGGCCGCGGTTCTCCTGGCCCAGCCGGATGTTGGGCTGATCGGCTTCGCGGAGATGTGCGCGCAGGTCCGGAACATCGCGCATGCGGTGGCTGTTCCAGTTGTCGGCGATTCGGACAACGGATTCGGCAACGCCGTCAACGCGTTTTATACGGTTCGGGAGTACTGCCTCGCGGGGGCGGCCGGACTGTTCATTGAGGATCAGGTCGCGCCCAAGCGCTGCGGGCACATGGCGGGCAAGCAGGTCGTCTCCCGCGAAGAGATGCTCGGAAAGCTGAAGGCGGCCCTGGACGCGCGGGACGAACTCGATCCGGATTTCGTGGTCATGTACCGGACGGACGCGCTCGCCGTCAACGGCTTGGACGACGCCATCGACCGCGCGAAGGCGGCTGTGGATGTCGGCGTGGATATGATCTTCGTCGAGGCGCTTGAGACGAGGGCGCAGATGGAGCGCGTCGCGCGCGAGATCCATGCGCCGCTGATGCTGAATCTCGTCGAGGGGGGGAAGACGCCCCTCGTGACCGTGAAGGAAGCCGAGGGCATTGGATTCAAGTACATCGTCCCCGCCCTGACGTGTCTCTACGCCGCCGCGCGCGGCATGCTCGACGTCATGCGCGCGGTCCGCGAGGAGGGCGTCTCGGAGACGTACCTCGATCGCCTCTGCGTCTTCAAGGATTTCGCGAAGATCGTCCGGCTCGATGACATCCGCTCCAAAGAGGACACATATCTTCCGAAGGATGTCCTGGAGTCGAAGTATCACGGAAACACGCGAATCGTCGCCGAGTGATTCGGGCGGAGTCCGCTTTCAGCGGCGTCGTCCGGAGGCGGTATAATCGGGGCGATGCGGAGCATGATGCTCTCTGAAAGGGGACGGATGCGGCAATGACGAAAACGATCAAGGCAAGGCTTCGGGAAGGGCGGACGGTGATCGGGCCGTTCTTCGGGACCGGGTGTCCGGATTTTGTCGAAATCGCCGGACTCGCGGGGTTCGATTTCCTGATCATCGACACGGAGCACGGACCGGGGAACCCGGAATCGATCCAGCACCTGATCCGGGCGGCGGAACTCCGCGACATCGCTCCGATCGTTCGCGTGACGTCCGCCGATTCGCAGACGATCCTGCGGACGCTCGATGTCGGCGCGGCGGGGGTTCAGGTTCCGCAGGTCAACGACGCCGAGTGCGCGCGGAACGTCGCGCGCTGGTCGAAGTACTTTCCGCTCGGCGTCCGCGGCGCGGCGATGCCGCGTTCGAGCAATTACGGCATGCGCGGACTCGACGAATATTTCCGTCAGGCCAACGAGGATACGCTGGTCATCGTCCACTGCGAAAACAGGGACGGGCTCGATCGGCTGCCGGAGATCGCGGGCGTCGGGGGGCTCGACGTGATCTTCGTGGGACCGTACGACCTCTCCCAGTCGATGGGCATTCCGGGACAGATCTCGCACCCGGCGATGGTCGAGGCCGTCGACCGGGCGCTCCGGATCACGCTCGACGCCGGGAAGATCCCGGGAATCTTCGTTACGTCGGTCGAGGAGGCCAAACGCCGGATATCGCAGGGGTTCCGCTACATTGCGTACAGCATGGACATCCTGCTGTTCGCGAGCGTCTGCCGCGACGTGGTGCAGGCCCTCAGATGATAATAAGGCGCGCTCATACGACGAAGATGAGCGCGCCTTGTGTCGGTGATTTCCGCTCCGGGAACTGGTATGAACTATCTTTTTGCTGAAAAAACCAGAAGCGTTGTTCCCCTTGGCGCAACGCTTCTGGTGACGGCGATGTGACTCAAAGCTCAATTTGCATGTGCGACTGATGAGATATCCAGCCGGGGTATACAGTATTGCCGAAGGGGCCGTTCAGTACCTCCGTCGTTTCGCTTTCATCCTTATCGGCATTTGCCTTTTGGTCCGTCGGCAGCAGTTCCAACGATTCGAGCGACAGACGCCGAAACGCTTGGGAACCCAACAACAACGTAGATTGCCGCGCCGCGTCCGTCGACGCCGAATCGGCCGCGGTCGTCGCGCCGGGTTCGACTTCGGCCCACGCATAGGGCATGGAACTCTGGGAGTTCGGCGCGAACGGAACGGTCGTCAGCTCCGGCAACGCCATGTCGGCGAACGGAGTGATCGTGGTCCAGTCTAGCCTCTCGTGCGGATCGACCGCACGTATGCTTGTGCGGGAGTCTTTGGCGCAGTCCGAAAGTCCCAGGGATTCAAGGGTGCTTTCAAAAAACACTTCGTTGCTATTCCCACTATAACCGCTGATCGGGTATCCCTCTCCCTGTGCGGCAAGGTGTGTCGAAAGCGCGTACATCTCGACCAATGTGGCGTTGGCCGGGTCGATAGCTTTTACGTCGACGTTCCATGCCTTGACGCCCTTGCCTTTTTCTGCGATCTCGACGTGGATCACGGGAGTCTCCTTCGTTGATGTCTCGTCGTAGGCTGCAAGCAACAATTGTGACTTGAACTTTTCGACGAACTCGCGGCTGGGATTCTGCGTACAGGCTGTCGTGGTTTGGTAATCCAGAAGCGGCGTCGAAAGAAGCTCCTCCCGTCGCTCGACCTCCCGTTCCGCCGGTTTCTCGGCGACGACATCGGCGGTTCGCTTTTGCGCGAATTCCTCGTATTTTTTCGCCCACCAGACGTCCCGCTCGCCGATGGCCATGATTGCCCCCCCGATTGCGACTCGCGGCGATGCGGAAAGTTCTTGGCGCGGCTGTTCCTGTTTTTGTTGAGGTGCGACGCTGAGGACGTATTCGCCTCGGACGCCGACTTTTCGGGAAAGCGCCTTAGTGGTGTCGTTTCGGGTGCTTGTGTCCGTCTGATTCTGTTTTTCGTCCGGAAATCTGCTGCCGGACGGTTTCTCAACGGACGTTGTGTTTGTCTGCGCCGAAATCCGCGTTTTCATGTGCTCTGCCAAGCATTGGGCCGAAGCAAACGGTGGAATGGAACAGGATGTGCGCATCCCCGCATAGAGTGAGTTCCCGAAAAAACCGATCAAGGTCATGACGATCCCCTCCTGTGAACTCCTCTTGAGTTTATGGCAGTCGGACCATGCTATATCCCCATTGAAAAGGTAAATTCCTTATTGGTGTAGCGGCATTTTGCTTTCCCGCTTACATTTCCGCGGGGGGACGCGCTGCCTATCTGCCTCGTCGCATAGTAACGAATGTACTCAGTGACATAATATGTGGTCCATGTGCCTTTCTTCCACCCCTGCTTGAGAACATTTTCCTGTGTCTTTTTGTATTCATCCTCGGTCAGGCGCGAACCTCTGAAACGGATCTCCCTGTCCTTGCTTGTACCGCGCTCCTTAATTACGATAAACCATTCTCTGGTTATTGCATCTTGATAAAGTCTGAAATAGTTAAAATATTCCAGATCCGTGTAAAAGGGATACTCGTCGGCGTTTGCAACAGACGCATTCAGACAGGAGTCAACGGCGGGACATAAACACGCAAGCGCCGCAAGAACGATAACGAACAACACGGCTCGTTTCATCGAAACCTTCATGATTTTCGGTTCCCTCCTTATGAGATTGAATGACAAAAGATGGTTCAATCGCGCGTTCTTATGGACATAAAGATATTTAACAAAACAAAAAGAACATGCGTTGTGTCTTCGAAGTTTTTTCCTAGAAAACCACTGGTAGAATACATCATATTCCTTAATTATGTAAATATCTGGCCCAGAAATTAATTATTTAGTCGTTTGGACTGGGGGTCCGGTACAGATGCATCCTGCGCCATTCGACGGCTCTGCAGAGGGAAGGGGGAACGCGACGAAGGCTCCCGAACTCTACGGGAGCCTTCGTCGCGTGATTGGGTCGTTACTCAGAAATGATGTGCGTTTCGGGGGAAATGCTTTCAGGTTTCTATCGGAGTTTTCCGATGGCCCTTTCGATCCGTTCGAGCCCTTCGCGCAGGAGCGCCCGGGGCGTCGCGATGTTCATGCGCACGAATCCCTCGCCGCCCGTTCCGAACCAGTCGCCTCCGTCCATCGCGACCTTCGCCTCGTTCACGAAGAAGGCCTGGAGGTCTTTCGCGCTCTTTTTCAGCGCGCGGCAGTCGAGGAACGGGATATACGTCCCCTCGGGGCGGATCAGACGGATTTCGGGAACGTTCATCCTGAGGAAGGAATCGAGAAACTCCAGGTTCCCCTGAAGGTACTCCATGAGTTCGCCGAGCCACGGTTCGCCCTTGCGGTAGGCGGCCTCGCAGGCGAGCGTTCCGAACGTGTTGCCGCCGTCGATGTGCAGGAAGGAGATCGTGTTCCGGTACCGTTCCCGCAGACGCTTGTCCGGGACGATGACGGCGGACGTCGAGAGCCCTGCGATGTTGAAGGTCTTGCTCGGTGCGATCGTCGTGAGCGAAATGGCTGCGGCCTTCTCCGAGAGGGACGCGATCGGCGTGTGTTTCGCCCACGGGAAGACGATGTCGGAGTGGATTTCGTCCGCGACGATGAGGACGTTCCGTTCGGCGCAGATGTCCACGATCCGGGCGAGTTCCTCTCTCGTCCATACGCGCCCGACGGGATTGTGCGGCGAGCAGAGGAACATCATGGTAACGGACGGATCGAGCTTGCGCTCGAGATCGTCGAAGTCGATCTCGAAGCGATCTCCCGTGAAGCGGAGCGGGTTTTCGACGATCCGGCGTCCGCGTCCACCGATGACGTCGAAGAACGGATAGTACACCGGAGGCTGGATGAGAACGCCGTCGCCCGGCTGCGTGTAGGTCAGGATCGCCATGGAGAGCGCCGGAACGACGCCCGGCGAGTGACAGATCCAGTCCGGTTCGATCGTCCAGTCGAACCGCCGCCCGACCCACGAGACGATCGCCTCGTAATAGGGCGCCATTCGCTTCGTGTACCCGTAGATTCCGTGCTCCACGCGCTCCCGGAGCGCTTCGTTCACCTCGGGCGGCGCCTTGAAGTCCATGTCGGCGACCCACATGGGCAGCAGGTCGTTCCGCCCGAAGAGCGGCGTCATCAGATCCCACTTCGAGCTGCACGTATTCGTCCGTTCGATGACGGAGTCGAAATCATATCGTCCCAAAAAGTTCCTCTCCTCTCGAAAATACCGCGTATCCGTTTCTGGATCCACTGCCGATATACTACACCATCCGGAAAGATGCGTTGCGGTTCTTCGGTCTCTTGTCCGCGCGACGGCTTCATGGTACAGTGTGCTCTCACGAAACACACAACATATAACGTTTTTATTGGACAATTTTGACTGAATACGCTATTTATGGAAGGGTGGTTTTTCATTGCGCTACCGTGACCGGTTTGTTCCGTTCTCCGTTTCCCGAGGCGTCCAGCCCCCGGTTTTGTCGGAAAACGCCGAGTGGCTTCTCGCCCAGCGGTACTTTTCGCTCCGTTACGATGAAGCGATTGCGTCCGTCCGGCGGGAGAACAGTTTTCACGAATTTGCGCGCCGCGTTTCGCGGATCGTTGCGTCGGCGGAGTCGCTGTATCTCGACGCGGACGATCCCGCGTCGCTCGAATGGCTCCGGACGCTCGAAGCCAACATGTACGCCGACCTGTGCGCGCGCCGGTTCCTGTTCAACTCGCCGTGCCTTTTCGGCGCCGGGGCGGGGTTGACGATACGCCCCGACATGGCCGCGCGGATCTACGGGGATCCCGAGACGCTGACGTTCGCGGATTACGCGCTGTTGCAGCAGTCGAAAACGAAGAATCAGCAGCTCTTCGCGTGTTTCGTCATCTCGGTAGGGGACAGCATCGAGGGGATCTTCGACTCCGTGAAGGACGCCGCGGTGATCAGCAAGTTCGGCGGCGGCGTCGGCGGCAACTTCGGCAACCTGCGCGAACGGGGCTCCGAGATCAACGGCGGCGTCGGCGGCAAGGCCTCCGGGCCGATATCGTTCATGGAGACGTGGAACACGATGGGGGCTGTCGTCGTCCAGGGAGGACGTCGTCGCGCCGCGCTCATGGGAATGCTCTACGACGATCACCCGGATATCCTCGACTTCATCCGGTGCAAGGAAGAGGAGGGCAAGTTCCCCTACTTCAACATCTCAGTCTGCCTTTCCGACGCGCTGATCCGCGCGGCCGGAGCCGGAGAGGAATTCGCGCTGCGCTCGCGGAAGGACGGCTCGGTCGTCCGGACGATTCCGGCGGCCGAACTCATGACGGCGATCTGTGAAAGCGCCTGGAAACGCGGCGATCCGGGGGTCTTCTTCATCGACCGGGCGAACGCCGACAACCTGCTCAAGATGGGGCCCGAATGGCGCATCGAGTCCACGAATCCCTGCGGGGAACAGCCGTTGCCCAATTACACGAGCTGCAACCTCGGCTCGGTCAACGCGGACGCCTTCGTCGGTTCCGGGTTCGACGCCGCCGCGTTCGAGAACCAGGTCTTCCGTTCCATGTACTACCTGGACCTCGTGATCGACGCGTGCTCCTACCCGCTGCCGCGCATCGAGGACCGCACGAAACGGATCCGTCCCGTCGGCCTCGGAATCATGGGACTCGCGGATGCGGCGATTCGCCTGCGGCTCCGGTACGGCGCCGAGGATTTCCTCTCGTTCTGCGACCGGCTTGCGTCCCTGATGTCTTCGGCCGCGCTTCAGGCGACCGTCGATATGGTCGACGAGATGGGCAAGGCGTCCTTTCCGGAGTCCGGGCTCGTCCGCGAGCTGTTCGGGACGTGGCGGACCGATGACGGGACGGCGCGGATTCCCGAAGAAATCCGTCCGGAAACCCTAGCCGGACTGGTCGGGGCGATGCGCGGCGGGGACCGGATCCCCTACACGCTCGTCAACGCCGTCGAAGCGCTTGCGCGGCGATCTCCCGAAGACGGCGCGCGCGTGGTCCGGGCCCTCTTCGAAGGACGGCTGCGGAACAGTCGCAGGCTTTCGATCGCGCCGACCGGGTCCATCTCGATGCTCATCGATGCGAGTCCCGGAGTGGAGCCGAATTTCGCGTGGTCCTGGTCGCGCCGGATCGTCCGGACCGACGCCTCGGGCGCCGAAACGCGGGAGTTCTGGCATCGCCTGCTCTCCTCCGACCAGCGTGAGGAACTCAGGCGTCTGGAGCGGATTGCGGACCCCGTCTTCGTCACGGCCTACGACATCGGAACGGAGGAACACGTCAGCGTCGTGGGGCGTTTCGCGGCGCATGTCGACAGCGGCATCAGTAAGACCGTGAACCTCCCGAACGAAGCGACCGTGGAGGACGTTCGCGGCGTCTACGAGATGTGTTACCGCTTCGGTGCGAAGGGAATAACGATTTATCGCGACGGATCGCGCAACGACCAGCCCGTTGACGTGAAGAGCAAGCAGGAAGCCGCGGGGGCGAAGCGTGAGGAGCAGGTCCCGCACACGAGTCGCGTGAAGGAACGCCCCGGAATGATCGTCTTCGGGAAGACGATCAAGGAGCACACGCCGTGGGGGAGCGTCTACGTCACGCTGAATTTCGACGGGGACGAACCGTTCGAAGTCTTCGCGTCGATCGGCAAGAGCGGCTCCGAACTCAAGGCGATGACCGAGGCGCTCTCAAGGGCGATATCGATCGGCCTTCGGAGCGGCGGCAAGCTGGAGGACTTCATCGCGACGCTCAAGGGCCTCTCGGGCAAGGAAGCATGGCTCTTCGACTCCGACGAGGAACAGGTGGCGCGCTCCATTCCGGATGCGGTGGCGCTGCTTCTGGAAAAGCTGATACGGCGCGAGACGCCGCACGGGGCGGACGACCGAGGGAAGAAGTGCCCCGAGTGCGACAGCCCGATGGAGATGGTCTCGGGCTGCGCCTACTGCTTCAGCTGCGGGTATTCGCCGTGCAAATGACGGCGATTGACAAGCGCCTGCTATCGCGTATAATTCTCTGGCGCTTGTGATTTCTTGACAACTGGAAAATCTCTTATCGAGAGCGGCGGAGGGACTGGCCCGATGATGCCCGGCAACCTGCCCTTACAGGCATGGTGCCAAAACCAGCGCCCGAAGCGGCGGATGATAAGAGGAAAGCGGCTCAATTGGACGTAAGGCCCCTTCCTCAGAAGGGGCCTTCTTTTGTAGGCGAAAACAGGATGTTTCCTGACAAAGAAGGGGGTTATGACATATGGCGGAAAAGTTTCTGTTCACTTCGGAGTCCGTGACGGAGGGCCACCCCGACAAGGTGGCCGATCAGATTTCCGACGGCGTCCTCGACGCGATCCTCAAGGACGACCCGAAGGGACGCGTGGCGTGCGAGGTGCTCGTGACGACCGGACTCGTGCTTGTCGCGGGCGAGATAACGACAAGCACTTACGTCGATATTCCGAAGCTCACCCGGGACATCATCAAGGAAATCGGGTACACGCGCGCGAAGTACGGCTTCGACGGCGACACGTGCGCGGTCATCTCCGCGATCGACGAACAGTCCGCGGACATCGCCCAAGGCGTGAACGCCGCGCTGGAGATCCGTAGTCAGGCGGCTCATGAGGAAGAAATCGCGAAGACCGGAGCCGGAGACCAGGGGATGATGGTCGGCTACGCGTGCAACGAGACGCCCGAGTTCCTGCCGATGCCCATCGCTCTCGCGCATCGGCTCGCGCGAAGGCTCGCGAAGGTGCGCAAAGAGGGGACCATCCCGTATCTCCGTCCCGACGGAAAAACCCAGGTCACGCTGGAGTACCGGGACGGCGAGGCGGTGCGCGCCGATACGATCATCGTGTCCGCGCAGCATCATCCCGGCGCGACGGAGTCCCAGATCCGCGCCGACATCATCGAGCACGTCATCAACCCGGTCATCCCCGACTACCTCATGAAGGAAGACACGCGGATGCTCGTCAATCCCACTGGGCGGTTTGTCAAGGGAGGGCCGATGGCGGACACCGGCCTCACGGGACGCAAGATCATCGTGGATACCTACGGCGGGTGGGCGCCTCACGGCGGCGGCGCGTTCTCCGGCAAGGATCCCACGAAAGTGGACCGTTCCGGCGCCTACATGGCCCGGTATGTCGCCAAGAACGTCGTGGCGTCCGGCGCAGCCGACAAGTGCCAGATCCAGGTGGCGTACGCCATCGGCGTCGCCGAGCCGGTTTCGATCATGGTGGACACGTTCGGAACCGGGAGCGTTTCCGACGAGCGGATCACCGAGATCATCCGGGAGCTTTTCGACTTCCGCCCCGGCGCGATCATCAGCCGGCTTGATCTGCGGAAGCCGCAGTACCGCCGCGTCGCGGCCTACGGACACATGGGCCGGATCGATCTCGACCCGATGCCTTCGTGGGAGCTGACGGACATGGCGGAAGCCATCCGCAAGGCGGCTGCGAAGGCCTGAGATCCGTCCGCGCAGCCTTTCTGACGATTCGTGTACGAAGCCCCCGGTTCCTTCGGGGGCTTTTTCGTCGGACGCAGTGAACGTTCCTTTCCGTGTGGTACAATTCCATCCGAAAAACAAGAAACGCCGCAGATTGTGCGAAGGGGAGGTGAGCTGTCCATGACACGGGCTTTCCGGTGACGCAATAGCGAGGCAATGCACGGGATGCATGCATCGCGAAAGACGCTGTCGGCCGCCGGCCGGACGCTCGCACCGAACGGGATCCCTCTTCGCTCGTTTTCCCCCGCTTCGTATCGCTGACCGTTCGTCTCCTGTCCCGCCTTCACTCGCTGACTGTCTCACAGCCGCTTCGTCAGGGCTCAACCGACGTCGCCTTCGCTTTTTTCGAAAGGCCGCGCCCGCTTGCCGGGCGGAGGCCTGTCTTGTCGCGCATTCCCGGAATGAATGGCGGTTACTGCATGATCGAAGGTGAACCCGACGCGGCAGGCTTTTGAACGACGCCGCGCCGCCGGCAGGAGGACATGAATCATGAACGGAAGAATATCCGAAATTGTGGAGGACATGCGGCGCCATCTGAAGGACGGCGTCGTGGAAATCAAGGAACTCAGCGAAGCGGGGATTCCCATTGTCGGAACGTATTGCACCTACATGCCGTGGGAAATCATCCATGCGGCAGGCGCCGTAAGCGTAAGCCTCTGCGCGAAGAGCGAGGATCCGATCGCCGCCGCGGAGGAGCATCTGCCCCGCAACCTCTGCCCCCTCATCAAGGCCAGCTACGGCCATGCGCTCAAGGGGACCTGTCCGTATTTCCATTTTTGCAGACTCATCATCGCCGAATCCACCTGCGACGGCAAGAAGAAGATGTACGAGCTGCTGAACAGGATCACGCCCGTTCACATGCTGGAAATTCCCCAGAGCGCCCATCGCCCGGAAGGACTCGCGCAGATGAAGTCCGAATTTTTGCGGGTTCGGACAAAAATGGAAGAACTCGTGGGACATGAGATCTCCGACGCGCGGATTGCATCCTCGATCCGGCTGAAAAACCGGGAACGCGCCGCGCTCCGGAATCTCTGGGAGCTGTCCGCGCTCGACTCCCCGCCGCTGAGCGGGCTCGAAATGCATCAGTTCACGGAGTACATGCAATACCATTTCGACAAGGAAAAATCCATTTCGTGGCTCGAAGACCGGGTCCGGGACATTCGCGCGGCATGGGAGGCGGGTGACCGCCGCGAACCGGACGGGCGTCCGAGAATTCTCGTGACCGGGTGCCCCGTCGGCGGCGTCGTCAAGGTGATCGAGGCCGTGGAAAACGCGGGAGGCGTGATCGTCTGCTACGAGAACTGCGGCGGGCAGAAGGAGTTGGGGTATCTGGTCGACGAAACGAAAGCCCCGATGGACGCCCTCGCGGAGAAATATCTGTCGATCGGCTGTTCCGTCATGAGCCCGAACAGGAGCCGCATGGATTCGCTCGCCGCCCTCATCGACCGCTACAGGATCGACGGCGTCGTGGAGCTGACGCTGACGGCCTGCCACACCTACGCCGTGGAGGCCTTTACGGTCCGCAATCTCGTCCGTTCGCTCGGCAAGAGCTATATCAACGTGGATACGGATTACTCGGAAAGCGACAGGGGCCAGCTCGCGACGCGCCTCGGCGCTTTTATGGAGATGCTGTGAAACGGCTGCGGAACGGCGGGTGAAAGCGGAGGAACGGTTCGAGCCGTTCCTGTTTCGGCGTCGCATCGATCGTATTCCGGGACCCCGTTGCGGCGTCCCGTACGTGAATCACTCTGAGAGGAGAGAAATTCGAATGAAGAAATTTCTGACAGCGCTTGCATGTTTCGCACTTCTGGCCGGCTCCGCTTTCGCCGCCGATCTCCAGCAGAGCGGCAAGGGAATGAAGGTGTGGTTCGACGCGGGCGGCGGCGTGGGAGAGGCCTATTCCACCATCGTCATCAACGGCGCGAAGCAGGCTGCGGCGGATCTCGGCGTGGATCTCACGATCGTCTATTCCGACTGGAACGCGGAGAAGATGCTCGAGAACTTCAAGAACGGCCTCGCCGCGAAGCCCACGGGGTACGTCGTGATGGGGCACCCCGGCGACGCCGCCTACGGACCGCTGGTCGACGAAGCGTTCTCCAAGGGGATCATCGTCACGGCCGTCGATACGGAGCTTCCCGCGCTCCAGGCGAAATACCAGTCGAAGGGATTCGGCTACATCGGTCCCGACGGGTGGAAGCAGGGCGAGGAGATGGCGAAGGAGATCCTGCGCCGCAAGGCGTTCAAGCCCGGCGACAAGGCGTTCGTGTGGGGGCTGAAGCGCCTGGAAAGCCGCGGCCGTCGCGCCAGGGCCATGCTCAAGGTCTTCGAGGACGCCAAACTCAAGGTCGATTACCTGGAAATCTCCGACGAAATCAACAAGGATGTCTCGCTCGGGGCTCCGGTGCTTGCGGGATACCTGTCCGCCAACCCCGACTGCAAGCTCATCGTCATCGACCACGGCGGACTGACCGGGCAGCTTGAGAACTTTCTCCGCGGGGCGGGCCTGAAGCCCGGCGCCGTCTACGCGACGGGCTTCAGCCTCAACCCGGCGACGGCGGCTTCCATCGAAAGCGGATATCTGAACCTGGTCTCCGAAGCGCAACCGTATCTCATGGGCTATCTCGGCGTGCTTCAGATCGTCCAGACCGCAAAATACAAGTTCGGCGGGCTCTCCGTCGATACGAGCGGCGGATACGTGTCGGCGGAAAACATCGCCGTCATCGCTCCTCTGGCGAAGTCCGGGATCCGTTAGCGATCCCGCGTCGAGCCGCCGATAGATAGCGCCGGAGCGCGGAAGACATCGCCGCACTCCGGCGCTTTTTCGACGGGAAAATCCATGTCCGGGAGGAATTCCATGGAGACTGCGGTGCGGATGACCGGCGTCGTCAAGTCCTTCGGGGCGGTCGACGCCCTGACGGGAGCGAATCTTGAGCTGCGGAAGGGGGAGGTCCTGGCGCTTCTCGGCGACAACGGGGCCGGAAAATCGACGTTGATCAAGGTTCTCTCGGGATTTCATCGACCCGATTCCGGGGAGATGGAGGTCGGCGGACGGCGGATCGACTGGTCGCGATACGACGTGCGAGGGGCCAGAGAGATCGGAGTGGAGACCGTCTATCAGGAGCGATCCCTTGGGGAGCGGCAGCCTCTGTGGCGCAACGTCTTCGTGGGACGCCACATCACGAACGCCTTCGGACTGATCGACGTGAAGCGGGAGAAGGCCGAAACGATGAAGCTCCTCACCGGAGTCGTCGGACTCCGGGGGGCGGGAATTCACCCCGACGCGAGCGTAGCGACGCTTTCCGGCGGCGAGCGGCAGGGGCTGGCGATCGCGAGGGCCATGTACTTCGACGCGTCGATCATCATTCTCGACGAGCCCACGACCGCGCTGGCCGTCGGCGAGGTCGAAAAGGTTCTGTCCTTCGTGGAGCGCATCCGCGACGAAGGACGTTCGTGCATCTTCATCAGCCACGAACTGCCCCACGTCTGCCGTATCGCCGATCGTTTCGCGCTGATGGAGCGCGGGAAGATCGCCGCGGTCCTCGATCGGTCCTCCATAACCCTTGACGGCCTGGCGCAGCGGCTTCTGCCGGCGGGGAACGGATGAGCGTCCCGAGACGGCTTCTGACGCTCGTCTGGGGGCGCTATCGGCGGCAGAGCATCGTGACAGCGGCGCTTCTCGCGCTCTGGTGCGTTTTCGTCCTCGCGAGTCCCCAGACATTTCTCAGCGACCGGATCTACCGTTCCTTCATGTCCACGATTCCGGTCGTCGCGGTCCTCTCCATGGGCGTCACGCTTCTCGTGATCGCGGGGGAGAGCGATCTGAGCTTTCCGTCGCTCGCGGCGGCCGGAGCCTATGTGTTCGCGGTCCTGTATTCCCGGAATCTCGCATCGGCGCCGATAGCCTTCGCGGCAGCCATCGCGGCCGGGGCGATCATGGGGCTCCTGAACGGTTTTCTGGTGGTCGCCATCGGCGTTCCCTCCATGATCACGACTATCGGAACGCAGTTTTTCTGGCGCGGCGCGATTCTGCTTCTCTGCGACGGCCTCGCCGTTCCCCTCGCGTCGGTTCGGAATGAATGGCTGTATCGTCTTTTCGTGGGGCGGATCGGCTCCTGGGAGATTCCGGCCCAGGCGCTGTGGACCGTGCTGATAGCGGCTGCGTTGGCGGTCGTCCTGAACCGGAGCCGCTTCGGCGACGCGGTGTTGTTTTCCGGCGACAACCGGAAAACCGCCGCCATGATGGGGATCCGGGTCGACAGGGTGCGCATCGGCGTCTTCGTCATCGCGGGGATTCTCTCGGCCTTTGCCGGAGTCCTTTCGACGCTGGAACTGAACAACTGGTGGCCGACGATGGGGGAGGGGTACATGCTTCTGGTCTTCGCTTCGGTCTTCGTCGGCGGGACGTCCGCCTACGGAGGGGAAGGCACGATCTACGGAACCCTCATCGGGTCGATCATCATCGGCATCATCGAAGCGGGGATCATCAGCGCGGGGCTCGTGGGGTTCTGGACGCGCCTCGTCCACGGCCTGATCATTATCGCGTCCGTTTCGGTCTACGCGATCTTCGCGCGGAAACGACGCTCCGGCGGGACGCCGGAGTGAAACAAACGGAGGCCCGCTCCGCGAAGGGATTCAGCGGAACGGGCCTCCGTTTCAGTGCGGATCCGTATCGCTCAGTGAATCGCGTACAGAACGCCGTCCATGCTTCCGAAGAAGAGCGTCCCGTTGTCGAGCGCCGGAGCGGAGAGGATCTCGCGCCCGGTCGCGAAGGACCACTGGGACTTGCCGGTCGCCGCGTTGAGCGCGAAAAGGATTCCCTGGTCGCTGCCGAAGAATACGAGTCCGTCGGCGACGAGCGGCGTCGAGTGGATGCCCCCCGGAGAGTTGAACGACCACATCGGTGCGCCGTTGCCGACGCTCAGCGAGACGAGATTCCCCGTCACCGTTCCGAGATAGATGCGGCCGCCCGAAATCGTCGCCGACGTCGTGACCGATTCTCCAACGGTCGCCTTCCACAGAGGAATGACGCCCTTGATCCTGACGGCCTGGAGCGTTCCGTCCCAACTGCCGAAGTAGACGACGCCGTCGGCCGTCGTCGGCTGCGCGTTGATGGGGCCGGAGGCGCCGCCGCCCCAGATCTTTTTGCCGGTCTTCGCGTCGATCGCGTGGAACAGGCCGTTATAGTCTCCGACATAGATCGTCCCGTCCGCGTAGAGTGGGGAGGATCGAAGCTCCCTGCCGGTGTTGAAGGACCAGACGACGGCTCCGGACCGTGCGTTCAGCGCATAGACCTTGCCGTCGGCGCTGCAGAAGAAGACCTTTCCGTCCGCCGCGACCGGCGAGGCCCATATCGCGCCGGGCGTCGTCCCGGAACCGGAACGGTATTCCCAGCGGATGGCGCCGTTCTGCGCGCTCAGGGCGAGGAGCGTTCCGTCCCGGCCGCCGATGTAGACGGAGCCGTCCATTATCGCGGGAGCGCCGTTGATCGTCGCGCCGCTCTTGAACTTCCACACGAGCTGTCCCGTTGCGGCGTTCACGACGTGCAGCGTGCCCTCCCCATCGCCCACGAACACCTTGCCGTCGGAGACGACCGGCGTGCCCGTGATCCCGAACCCCGCGTCGTACTGCCATTTGAGTTCGCCCTTCCACGGCGCGCCGCCCGTCGCGGCGACGGCCAGGCACGGGAAGACGAGGACGAGGATCAACGCGGAAAGAACGCTTTTCAGGGAATGGTTCAATGATCTCATCTCCTTTTGGGTGTGTTTTACCCGACTATTACTACAGAAAGCATCCTGCATAGTATACTGCGTAAACGGCGCGGAGGCGTGAATGCGCGCTTTCCGCGCATCTAGCGGAATAAAATGGACGGCGGAGAATCGTATGCGCCGATTCACAAAGATAGCAAAGGTCGCGTGAACGCGCATACGTAAAAGGCATGGAATGTCGATAATGAACCGGTGGCCGTGACGCATTCCGCATTCGGGCCGTTTTGCGCCGGAACATGTCGGGCGCAGTGCGGTATAATACCCCATTGTGAACGTTAGCTCCGAACGAGGTGTCCCAGGATGAAAATTGCCCAGCTCATTTCAACGCGCCACTGGTTCGAATCGTACGTCGGCGGCTTCGCGGACGAGTCCGGAAAGCTGGTTCCGCTCATGCGTGTGAAGAAGGAGCACAGCCTTCGCGTGGAAACGAACGTCGCCTGCATCGCGCGTTCCCTCCACTGGGAGGATGCGAGGATTCGACTTGCGGACGCCGTCGGACTTCTGCACGACGTCGGACGGTTCGGCCAGTTTCGCGATTACGGAACCTATTACGACGGCGACTCGATCGATCACGGCGACGCAGGAGCGGAAACGCTCGAGAACGCCTTCCCGTGGGGGGATGTCGACGCTCCGGTCCGGGGGATCATTCTCGACGCGGTCCGGCACCACAACAAAAAAACACTCCCCGCCGACCTCGCCTCGGGAAGCCTGCCCTTCGCCCGGATCGTTCGCGACGGGGACAAGCTGGATGTCTACCAGCTCGTACAGGGCTACGTCCGGGAGGGAAGGGTCTCGGATCTCCTCCCGCGCATCCGGGCTGACGGCCCGCTGTCGCCCGCCCTGTGCGACGAGGTGCGGGAGAACGGAGCCGCGAGCTATGCTTCGGTCCGTTCGCTCGCGGATTTTCTTCTGGTTCAGTTGACCTGGGCGCTTGACCTGAACTATTCCCCGTCCTTCGATATGCTTCGGGAACGGGGGTACGTGGAGTGGATCGAGGGGCGTCTGCCGCGGGACGGGGAGACCCGGTCCCTTCTGAAGGATCTCGAAGAGCGGATTCGCCGGCGCAGGACATCGCTCCCGGAGTGACCGAAGAAAAAAAAGAGAGCGAGGGATCCCTTTCGGGGATGCTTCGCTCTCTTTTTTCGTCCGCTCGTCGCTTATTGGGCTTTGCCAATACGCCTCGAAACCAGTTCGATGACGGTCCCGTCGACGTCCTTCATGGCCTTGAAGCTGATGTCCGCCACGTTCTGGACCGTCTTCTCTATCGTATCGTCGATGACTCCCTGCGGGTCGAGATTCCTGTCGTTCATCGCAAGCAGCGTCGCGTGGTAGGCTTCGAGCGCGCCCGTGCCGACCTTGAGCGCGCAGGTGTCCTTTGCGCCGTCGCAGAGCATTCCGACGAGATTTCCGAGAATGATCGACATGGCCTTCACGGCCCGTTGAACATCTCCGGTGAGGAGGTAGGTCATTCCGGCCGCCGCGCCGGCGCCGGCCGCGACCGTGCATCCGCAGATCGGGCTGAGGCGCCCGGTGCGGCTCTTGATGAAGCTTGTCGAGAGATGGCTGAACGCGACGGCCTTCGCTATCTCCTCGCGGGTCTTTCCCTTGTCTTTCCCGAGAATCGCCACGGGGAGGATCGCCGTGACGCCGTGGTTGCCGCTCCCCGCGCTGCTCATGACGGGCATCGGGGCTCCGGACATGCGCGCGTCCGCAGCCGCCGCGGAAAAGGCTTTTATTTTGAGTCCCAGGTCGCCGATTTCGAGACCGCCGGCGTTCCGTATGGTCTTGCCGATTTCGAGGCCGGACCTGTGATGATCGTCAAATCCGTATTCGGCGATGGCGAGGTTCATGTCCACGCCGTTCATGACGTACTCCACGTCCGCCTGGTCCATGTCATCGACCATTCGCACGAGGGCCGTGTATTTCATGCCGGCGATCTGTTCCGATATCGCGGGCTCCTTCGGCTTCGAGACGCCTGTCGGACTCGCCGCTTCGAAGGTTATCGCTCCGTTCTTCATGACCTTTTTGATTGAGGTGTGGGATCCGTCGATGATGCAGACGGCGTTTCCGTTTTCGGTGACGACCTCGGCCTCGACGTAGACGCCGTGTCTGTCGGAAAGAGCCGTTACGAGGACGGCGCCTTCGGACGCCATCTTCTTCGCGCGGAGCGCATCGTCAGGGGTGCAGTCGCGGAGAACTTCGAGACCGTAGGAGGAAACGCCCCGCAGAGCGCCGAGCGCCGCGGCGATCGCGTTCCCCTTGAGTCCTTCTGTTCCCGGTATGCCCACCGCGACGCCGTTTTTATAGATGCTGTCGCTGACGACAACGTGAATGGACCGGATGTCCGATCCGCCGATCTCCTCTTTCGCCCGTGCGACCGCCAGAGCGACCGCGCCGGGCTCGGTACACCCAAGCGCCGGTTTGACTTCGGACCGAAGAAATTCCCTGATTGTGAACACCGTTTTCCCTCCTTTGGTTCGGGGAACGCCTTTCCCCATGTGTTTCAGGAATAATTGTAGCAGATCGGTAGTTTTCCTTGCACCTCCGTCCCGTTATGGTCTAAAATAGTCCGGTTTTCCGATGAAAAAGACAATTTCTGTCGAGGAGAGGGATTCAGTGACTATAGAACGACCTGTGTTGCGACTGGGCAAGCACCAGCCGAAGTTTCCCCTGATTCAGGGCGGGATGGGCGTCGCCATCTCCGGGCCATCCCTGGCGGGGCATGTCGCCCTGTGCGGCGGTATCGGCACCATCGCCAGCGTCGGACTTGCCTGTAACCACCCGATGTATAACGGGCGGAACTACTTCGAGGCGAACAAGGTCGCCATAGTCGACGCGCTTGAGAGCGCGCGTTCGATCGCTCCGGAGGGCGTCATCGCCATCAACTGCATGGTGGCCCTGACGGACTACGAACAGCATATCCGTGCCGCCTGCGAGGGCGGCGTCGACATCATCATCTCCGGGGCGGGACTTCCTCTTCGCCTTCCGGAATATTCAAAGGGATACCCGGACGTGGCGCTCGTGCCGATCGTCAGTTCGACGAAGGCCGCCAGCCTCATCCTGCGGCGATGGGAAAAACTCTACGGCCGGCTTCCCGATGGGTTCGTCGTCGAGACGCCCCTGTACGCGGGCGGACATCTCGGCGTCACGAAGATCGAGCAGGTCGACTCCCCTGAGTTCTCGCTTGAGACGGTCGTGCCGGAACTGGTTCAGTATCTTGCGGACGGCGGATTCGACATCCCCGTCGTCGCCGCGGGCGGGATCTGGGACCGCGGGGATATGGAACATGCGTTCTCGCTCGGCGCGCGGGGCGTCCAGATGGGCACCCGCTTCGCCTGCACCGTCGAAGGGGACGCTTCGGACCGCTTCAAGCAGGCGTTCATCGACGCAAAGGAAGAAGACGTCGTCATCATCCAGAGCCCTGCGGGACTTCCCGGGCGGGCCCTCCGGAACCCGTTCATCGACCAGTACCTGAAGGGGCGCGTCGAGAGCAAACCCTGCATCGCGAACTGTCTGACCCATTGCCGGTACCGGAACGAACGGGAGACCTTCTGCATCGCGCAGGCGCTCGTCGACGCCTTCCAGGGACGCTGGGAAACCGGACTTTTCTTCTGCGGGTCCAACGTGACCCGGGTCACGAAACAGGACAGGGTTCCGGACATCATCCGGGAACTTTTCCCGGAAAGCGGCGCCGCAGCGGAATAAATGCATCGGGAGGCGGGGAGATCCCGCCTTCATTCATATTATCGGGGGGTGACCGCTCATGATGCACCGGCGGGGGGCGCTTGCGCGCCTTTTTCTGCTTATCTCCTTTTTCTCCCTTGCCGCTTTCGGAGCGGTGCGTCCCTGCGCCGCCGTCTCCCCCGACGTCTCCCCTGCGCCGTCGCCCGCCAAAACCGCTGCGCAGGCGGGCGATCCGTCGCAGGCGTTCCCTCCCGAAGTGATACGGGCGCGTACGGAAGAGCTTCAGAAGCTTCTGGACGACTTGAACGCATCGTCCCCCGAGAAGGAATCGGTGTCCGAGGATCTGTATTCGCGGCGGCTGTTCTCACTGGGGACGTTGCACAGCCTCTACGGTCGCCTGGCGTCCCAGATTGAGCTTCTCGAAAAGACGAAGAAAGAACTGGAGCAGATAAAGGCGGAGAACGAAACACAGGCGATTGTCGACGGCAAGCCGCCATACGCGCTTTCCGCGGCGGACGGCGTCCATGACAGGATTGACGATCTGAGGCTCCAGAAAGCATCCGTCACCGCGTCGGCGTCCTACATCGACGTCTCTCTCGAGTCGCTCCGCGAACAGATCCGGAAGGGCGAACTCGCGCTGCATGGCGCGAATTCGACCGCCGCCGCGTCCCCTTCCGAAGCGTGGGAATACGCGCTCGCGAGGGAAGGGGTCGAGAGTCTGCGGGTGGACGCCGCGCTGAAGATCACCACCAGAAACATCGCGAAGTTCCGCACCGAAATCATCGACCTCTCGCTCAACAGGCAGAACGTCATTCTCGAAAAGATGAAGAAGGGGCTGGCCTTCAGCCAGGAGGATCTCGACAAACAGGTTTCGCTGCTTCAGTCGAGGATCGACGAAGTCCGGGCGTCGCTGCCGAAAATGCAGGAGGAGCGAATCCGGGCGGAACGACTGCTTTTCCGGGCGCAGAGCGATCTGGAGAGCGCGAGGGACGACAGGAAAAAGGAAATTGCGCAGGCCGCCGCCGCGGACAAGGACGCGTGGTTCTCCTACTGGCAGGGGAAAGTGGACAGAGCCGAGCAGGAGGTGCTCTTTCTCGCCGAAGCGCAGAAGATCTGGAGAAACCGCTACGCGATCCTGAACGACGACCTGAAGAGCGGAGAGGTCTGGAAGATCCGAGGGGACGCGCAGACGCGGCTCAAGGGGTTCGAGACGATGCTCGTGTCCGTTCAGAACGAGCAGTCGCGCGCCAACGCCTCCCTCGTCGCTGCGAGAAAGGATATTGACAATTTCTCCGGCGACAAGGACCTCCTGTCGCGCTTCCGGTCCCGCCGGGACGCTCTCACCCAGACGGCCGAGGACCTGGTGAACTACTCGTCGCGCATGACGGTCGTCTTCACGCTCAACACGCGGCTCCTGTCCGAGATTGACGATACGCTCAACGCGTTGCGCCTGGCGGAGCGCGTCACCGACATCGGCAAGGAAAAGATCATGGGATTCCTGAACGCCCGGCTCTGGAGCGACGACGGATACGACATCACCGTGCTCAAGCTCATCGTCTCAATCGTTCTTTTCGTCTTCGGATTCACGGCGAGCCGGAGCATCTCCTCCGCTTTCCGGCGTTTCGTGCTGAACCGGTTCGACCTCGACCCGACGAAGTCGATGATGATCCAGAGCGTCTTCTTCGTCTTCCTGATCTTCGTCTTCCTCATGGTGGCGCTGGACATCATCAACGTTCCGATAACGGCCTTCGCGTTCATCGGCGGCGCCCTGGCCCTCGGCATCGGCGTCGGCGCGCAGAACCTCTTCAGCAACCTGATCAGCGGCTTCATCCTGATGTTCTCCAAGCCCTTCCGGATCAACGACGTCATCGATGTCGACGGCGTCACGGCGACGGTCGAGGAGATCGGGGCGCGTTCGACGAGCATCAAGACGTTCGACAACGTCGATGTCGTGGTCCCGAACAGCTACTTTCTCGACCACAAGATAACGAACTGGACCCTCACCGACCAGAAGATCCGCCTGAAGATCAATGTCGGCGTCGCCTACGGATCGGACGTCCGGGAGGTCGAACGCCTGCTCGTGCTCGCCGCGTCGGAGCACAGCCGGGTGCTCAAGACCCCGGATCCGTTCGTGGTCTTCCAGAATTTTGGCGCGAGCGCGCTCGAATTCACGCTCTTCTTCTGGATCGATATGGCCAACGCCTCGACATTGAAAGTCCCGAGCGACATCCGCTTCCGTCTGGTCGCGCTTTTCGAGCGCGCCGGAATTTCCATCGCATACCCGAAGATGGACATCCATCTCTCCGGCATGAAGCCGGTCGATCTGCGGATCGTCGAAACCCTCGCGAAAGAAGGGAACCCGCATGATTCCGATACCTCGTCCCGAACGGATCCGGTCGATTCTGACGGATCTGGTGAAGATCCGAAGCCTCTCCGCCTCCCCTGACGGAGAGAACCGGGCGGCGCGGTTCATCGCCGATACGCTCTCCCGAACACTGAGCGCGGAGGACGTCTCTCTCGTTCCGATCCCCGGAGACGCGCTCGGACGCACGTTCGTTCTCGCGCGCGTCCGGGCGCGTCCGGAGACGAACCGGACGATTATCCTCACGGGGCATTTCGACGTGGTCGGCGCGGAGGGGTACGGCTTTCTCGAAGACGTCGCCTTCGATCCCGATCGCTGCACGAAGCGCATCGGGGAACGGGACATCCCGGACGAGGCTCGTCGCGACCTCGACTCCGGAGCGTATCTCTTCGGACGGGGCGTCGCGGACATGAAATTCGGCATCGCGCTGGAAATGGCGTTTCTCGAAGCGGCTGCGGCGTCCCCGGAAACCCTCGGGGCGAACCTCCTCATGCTCGCCGTCCCCGACGAGGAGAGCGATTCGGCGGGAATGCGCGCGGCGATTTCGGAACTTGCCCGTCTGCAGGCGGCAGGGGAGACCTTCCTCGCGTGCGTCAACACCGAACCGTGCGTGGGCGACGCGGAATCCGGCAGGGGAATGGTCCATCTGGGAACGATCGGGAAGATCATGCCGCTCTTCTACTGCATCGGGCGCGAGGCGCACGTCGGTGAGTATTTCGACGGGTATAACGCCGCGCTCCTGGCGGCGCACCTCGAAATCCTCTGCGAGTGTCCCCCCTCGACCGCGGAAACCGCAGACGGACGATATCTTCCGCCGCAGTCCTGCCTCCGGATGCGGGATCTGCGGCCGAATTACGCCGTCACGCTGCCGGATCGCGCCGTGGTCTTCTGCAACCGTCTCGTCGTCGAAGGGACGCCCGCCTCCGTTCTCGAGGAGATGCGCGGGGCGGCGGCAGAAGCGCTTCGCCGGACCGACGAACAGTTGCGGTCTTCGGCGAAGGCGCTCGCGAAACGCTTCGGTTCGCCGGCGTCCGCAGCGTCCGTGTTCACGGTCGGGGAGCTTGCGCGCCGCGCGGAAGCGTCAGGGCGCGCAAGCTCCGACCCGGGGAGCGCCGCCGCGGCGGGCGACGTTCGGGACCGTTCCATTGCGGAACTCGAACGGATCGTGCAGGCGTCGGGAATCAAAGGGCCTGCCGTCGTTCTCGGCTTTCTGCCGCCCTTCTACCCGTCCCGGCGGAACGCCCGGAAAACATCCCGGGAACTCGGGTGCGCGAAGGCTGCGCAGACGGTCGTCGATCGCGCGCGCGCCGAAGGATACGGCGTCGACGTCCGGGAGATCTTCGAGGGAATCATGGACCTGAGCTACCTGGGGTTTCAAGGAGCGCGCGAGGACCTCGACCCGTTGCGCCGAAACATGCCGCTCTGGGGAAAGGAATACGAGATCCCGCTCGACGACCTCTGCCGGCTGGACATTCCGGGGATCAACATTGGCCCGATCGGCAAGGACGCGCACAAGGATACGGAACGGCTGTATCTTCCCTATTCGCTGGATGTCCTGCCCGGGGCGCTGGCTGCGGCGCTGGAAACGATCGCCTCGTCCTGACCGCTGCGGCGCCTGTCGGCGCGCGTGAACGCGAGTCCCGACTGGATCCCGGCCGCGCTCCGGTCGATCGCCGCAAGTTGTGTGAACACCCCGGAGCGCAACCGGTACGCGCGTTCCAGGGTGTTCGCGTCTCCGCTCCGCCCCCGGCCGATCGCTTCGTCGAGGAGCGACAGGACGTACCGTATCCGCGTTTCGCTTCCGAGGGGGGTGGACAGTGTCGAGAGGATTTCGTCGGCCCGGTCGAGCAGGCGAACGATGTCCGTCTGTTCCGAGGAGAGGGCGTCCTTCATCTTCATGATGTCGCGGATCCGTTCCGACGGGCGCGGGGTCGTCACCGGAGGGTCGAGATCGTCGAACGGGATGAGATCCGAAAGCGCGGCAAGCGCCCGGTCCAGATAGCGCGCCCGCATTTCTCCCGAAGAGGACGACTCCGCGGCCTTCAGATCCGCGGAGCACAGCTCCATCCGCTCCGCCGCGAATTCCTCGATTCCGCTCCGACAGGAAGAACAGACGTTCCACTTCGAGATCCGGACAAACAACCCCTGTTTTCCGCAACGTGAACAAACAGGCATTCGAGTCGCCCCCGTCCCGGTGGAGATGTGCGCTTCGCCTCATTGTATCAAAGGAGCCCGCTCTTCCGAGAAAATAAATTTAAGTTTATCTATTGACATAGAAAAAACTTTGGTTTATCCTTCCCCCTACATTCTTGTTTCCGTAGGAGGCGTGTGTGATGGCGGCTCAGGTTTCGTGCGTGGTGTGCGAGGGGAAGGTCGTGGTTCCGGACAGTGTTCTCGTCGGAGAGATACTGACGTGTCCCGATTGCGGCTCCGATCTTGAAGTGACGTCGCTGGATCCGTTGAAGGTCGAAGAAGCACCCGAAATTCAGGAAGACTGGGGCGAATAGAAGCGAATGGCGCAGCTCCGGATCGCCTATACCCGGCTTCGGGTTGAGGAAAAGTTGCTCTTCGAGGCGGCCCAACGCCTCGGGATTCCCGTCGCGGCGGATGACGTCGAAGACAGGAGCTGGCCCGGGATCGAAGCGGATCCCGGAGACGTGGTGCTCTGCCGCTGCATCGGGCAGACGCATAACATCGCATTGGCGCAACTGCTCGAATCCAGAGGGATCCGAACGATCAATCACTCGTCGGTGATCGCGCTCTGCGGAGACAAGGTGACGACGGCCGCGATCCTGTCGCGTGCCGGCGTTCCGCAGCCGGAGTACATGGTCGCGTTTTCTCCCGAAGGCGCCGTCGACGCCGCCGAAAAGATGGGGTACCCCGTCGTCTTCAAGCCGCCCGTCGGAAGCTGGGGACGGCTGCTCGCGAAGGTCGACTGCCGGGAAACGGCCGAGGCCGTCGCGGAGCACAAGTCGCACCTCGGACCGTCGCACTCGGTCTACTTCCTGCAGAAGTATGTCGAAAAGGGCGGGTACGATGTCCGCGTGACGCTCGTGAACGGCGAGCCCGTGACCGCGATCCGGCGGAAGAGCGATCACTGGATCACGAACACGGCCCGGGGCGGCGTCCCCGAAGGTCTTTCCGTGACGGACGAAATGGCGTCCATCCTCCGGCGGACGTACGAGGCGGTCGGGGGCGACATCCTCGCCGTGGATCTCTTCCTCGGGCCCGACGGATGGCTCGTCAACGAGATCAACGGGCAGCCGGAGTTCCGGAGTTCCATCACCACGACGGGCGTCGATCTGCCCGGCCTGATCCTGAAGCATGCGCAGTCCTGCCTGGAGGCGCAGCGGTGAACGCGCCCCTTCGCGCGCTCGTTTTCGGAGCGGGCGGCATGGCCGGCGGCGAGGTTCTGCGGCTGCTCGCAGGACACCCGTCGATCCGGGCCGAATGGGTCGTCTCCCGCAGCCGCGCAGGGAGTCCGCTCTGGAACGTCCACCCGCACCTTCGGGCGTCGTTTCCCGATCTTGCGTTCATCCAGCCGGAAGAGGCGTCGGACCTCGCTCCGGATATCGTCTTCCTGGCGCTGCCGCACGGCGCGTCGTTTCCGTGGATCCGGCGCTTCCGGGACAGGGGCGTGAAGGTTGCGGACCTCTCCGCGGACGTCCGCCTTTCGGACATGAAGGAGCATGAGCGTTGGTACGGCGCGGCGCACCCGGATCCGGAGCTGGCGACGCAGCGCGTGTACGGGCTTCCGGAACTGCACCGGGATGCGCTCGCCGGAGCGTCTCTTGCGAGCGGCGTCGGCTGCAACGCGACGTGCGCGATCCTCGGCCTCTTTCCGCTCGCGCAGGCCGGACTCGTCGAAGAGGCGCGCCTGGAGCTTCGCGTCGGTTCCTCCGAAGGCGGCGCGGAACCGTCGCAAGGGGGGCATCACCCGTACAGGACGAACGTCCTTCGCGTGATCGAGCCCTTCCGGCACAGGCACCTCGCCGAAGTGATCCAGGAGACGGGAATTCCCGAGGAGCGCCTGCTCATGAGCGTAACGGCCGTTCCCGTCGTCCGGGGCGTCCAGATGTTCGCCCAGGTCACGCTGTCGAAGAAATGCCGGGAGAGCGAGATCTGGTCGGCGTACCGCAAGGCGTTCGAAGGGCAACCCTTCCTGTCGCTCTGTCCGGCCCGTCCGGCGCACCTTCGCTTTCCGGACCCGAGGCTCGTGCTCGGGAGCAACCGCTGCATGGTCGGTTTCGCGCTCGAAGGCGACGGACGCAGACTCGTCCTGGTGTCCGCGATCGACAACCTGATGAAGGGGGCCGCGGGGAGTGCGGTCCAGTGCGCCAACATCATGCTGGGACTCGGCGAGACGGAAGGCCTCGCGATGATCCCCGTGTATCCTGCCTGAGGAGGATGATCGAAATGAATGCTGTACGCATGAACGACGACTCCCTTACGGGAGTCGTGAAGATCGGAGGGGCGCGCGGCAATTCGACGGTCGCTCTCGTGCGGGACATGGCGGAGCGGATTCGTTCAGGCGAGCGCTGGGCGCTCGTCCACGGGGCGAGCGGCTGCATGGAGGACCTCTGCCGCGCGGCGGAGGTCGAACCCGTGTACGTCACGAGTCCGAGCGGCTACAGGAGCCGCTTCGTCGGCGAAAAGGAGATGGCGCTCTTCATGGCCGCATGCGGCGCTTACTCGCTCCGGATCACGCAGGAGTTCGGCGAGTGCGGCCTGTGGGGGCTGCCCCTCTATCCCGGGCTCGGGACGACGGCCGTAGCGTCGCGAAAGGACGTCCTCCGCTCGCAGGAGAACGGACGGATTCGTCTGCTTCGCGGAAACCGGAGCGGAACGATCGTCTCGTTCGACACGACGCCGATTTTGCGCGCCTGGAACGCCGGGGCCGTTCCGCTGCTTCCGCCGCTTGCGGCCGACGAGGCCGGCCCGGATGCGCTCAACGTCGACGGCGACCGGATGGCCGCCGCAGCGGCGAGCGCGCTCGGCGCCGATGTCCTCGTGATCCTGAGCAACGTCCCCGGCCTGTTGCGCGACGGATCGGACGCCGATTCGGTCGTGGATCGCGCCGGCCTTGACGAATGGGACGTTCTGGAATCGTACGCGAAGGGCAACATGAAGCGGAAGCTGTTGGCTGCAAAGGAAGCGCTCCTCGGCGGCGTGCCGCGGTCGATCATCGCCGACAGCCGCGTGATGGATCCGCTTTCGTCGGCGCTTGCCGGAAGGGGTACGGAGCTGTGTCCCACGTCTATGGCGGCCGTGGTGTAACCGTCGTTTCCGGAGCGGGGTGCCGCATCCGGGGCGCGGACGGGCGGGAGTACCTCGACTTTCTGGCGGCCCAGGGCGGCGCGCTCTTCGGGCATGCGCATCCGGACCTGGTTGCGGCGCTCCGCGAAGCTGCGGGGAACCCGTGGACCGTGGGGCTTGGGCTCGACAGTCCGGCTCGGGATGAATTTCTGGGGCGCCTCCGGACATTGCGTCCGGAGGGGAAGGCGTTTCTGTGCAACAGCGGGACGGAGGCGATCGAAGCCGCGCTGAAGCTCGCCGTGTCGCTGCGTCCGGGGCGTGGTCGCATCCTTGCGGCGCGGCGCGCCTTTCACGGCCGCACGATGGGCGCGCTGGCGCTGACCTTCAACCCGCAGTACCGGAAGGCGTGGCAGCATCTGCTGCTTCCGGTGGAACACATTGCGCTCGAAGAGCTTGCCGGGCGCGTGGACGGAGACGTCGCGGCCGTGTTCGTCGAGCCCGTCCAGGGGGAAGGGGGCGTCTATCCGATGCCCTCGTCCGTCGCGGCTGCGCTGAACGCCGCATGCGCGGCGCACGGCGCCCTTCTCGTGGCCGACGAGGTCCAGAGCGGCTGGGGACGCTGCGGCGACATTCTCGCAAGCCGGATTGTCGGGCTGGAACCCGATATCGTCTGCCTCGCAAAGGGGCTCGCGGGCGGGCTTCCCGCCGGGGCGGCGGTCTGGCGCGGCGATCTCGGCGACTTTCCGGCGAAGGGGCACGGAACGACGTATGGAGGCAATCCGCTCGTCGCGTCCGTGGGATGCGCCGCCTGGAAGCTGCTTTATGAAAAACAATACCCGCGAAAGGCGAGCGGACTTGGGAGCTTCTTCCGCGCCGCGCTCGCGGAGATGCGCTCGCCGCTCGTCCGCGATGTTCGCGGACTGGGATTGCTCGTCGGCGTCGAGGTGAGCGTCAAGTCTCCCGACGTCGTCCGAAAACTCCAGGAATATGGCGTTCTCGCGCTTCCGGCGGGGCCTTCGGTCGTCCGTTTTCTGCCTCCGTTCGTCGCGGAAGAGGCGGACTGTCTGGCCGCCCGTGACGCGCTCGCCGCGGCGCTGGACGGATGCAGTGAGTCCTGAGGCCGGACTGCTCCGTTCCCTTGTCGGGATTCCGAGCCCGAGCCGTTGCGAGGAAGCGGCCTGTTCCTTTCTGGAACAGGCCCTTCCGTCCTTCGGGTGGGAACGCGTCGTTCGCGACGATGTCGGGAACGTATTGGCCGAACGGGGGACCGGCGAGAGGGAGCTGCTCTTCCTCTGTCATATCGATACGGTTCCCGGAGGGCCGGACGTCCGGCTCGACGGAGACGTCCTCTGGGGGCGGGGGACGGTGGATGCGAAAGGACCCCTGTGCGCAGCGGCGGTCGCCGGAGGGCGTGTCGCGGTCCCGAAGGGGTGGAGGCTGACGCTCGCGGCCGCAGTGGGTGAAGAGGACGACTCGCGCGGAGCGCGCTTTCTGATCGGCCGGCGGCGACCAGCCGCCTGCATCGTCGGAGAACCGTCCGGAACGGAAGGCGTCACGCTCGGCTATCGCGGCATGGCCCGGGTGTCGTTCACGGCCTCGGACTCCGGGGCGCACCGGAGCGGCGACGCGGGGCCGCAGACGTCCTGTCTGCTGGCGGCGTCGGATCTGATCGCGGCCGTCCGGGCGATGGACGATCCGGAGCGTCCGGTCATCGAGCGCCCATCCGTCGCCGTCTGTCTGCTTGAGGGCTCGGAGAACGGAGGGCGGTCGGCCCGCATTGATCTGGACGTTCGCATCCCCTTGGCGAAGATCCCCGATCCGCTCGGTTCGTTCTCGGAGATTGCGGCCCGGCGCGGCATTCAAGGCGACGTGCTATCGCGGATGGAGGCCGTCATGGTCGGGACGGGCGATCCGCTCGTCCGTGCGTTCCGCGCCGCGATCCGGTCCTTCGGCGACACACCGCGCATGCTCGCGAAGGGAGGAACCGCGGACTTCAATCTGGCCGCCGCGTGGGGGTGTCCGATGGTTGCATACGGTCCGGGCGACAGCCGGCTGGATCACACGTCGGACGAACGCATCGATCTCCGGGAGTACGCGAAGGCCGTGAATGTTCTCGAAAGAGCCGTTGAGGAATTTTTCGGCGCGGCGGAGAGAACCGGAGCGACTATTTGAAGAGGGAAACCTGATTGTTCGCGGCGGCTGACGGCCGCGAGGACGACATCTCAAGCCCCGACTGGATGATCGAGATGTTCTTGTCGATCTTGGCCAGCATTTCGTACACCTGGGAACGAAGCAGATAGGAGCGTGCGACGGGAGTCCCCGTCGCTTTCGCTTTTTCGATCGCCATTGTGAGGATGCCGAGCGCCCGCTCGACTTCGGGGCGCGATCCCAGGGGACCCCCGATGGAGGCGAGGATCCGCTCGGCCTCGAGAAAGAGCGCCTCCGGCGTTTCCGAGGAAACCGCGGCTTCGGGGGACACGAACGATTCGACGACCTTCAGCGCTTCGGAAAGAAGCCGGACGAGGCCCGAAGGCAGAACGTGTTCCCGTCCGAGTTCCTTCCGGAGCGCCGCTATCCATTCCAGAGCCTTCGCAAAACGCGGATCCTGATTCGCGGGCATGACGCAGTCCCCTCAATCCCTGTATGAAGTCATCCTTCCGCGTATGGTATCCCATCCCCGGACGCGGGGCAAGCGTTTCACCGGGATGGAGGATCGGATACGCTCGCGTTGCGGTCCAGCTTGTTCCATCCGACGAGCGTTCCCCTGACGGCCGCGATGCCGGACGATATGGCGACGCAATAGAGCAGCTGGCGATAGAAGAAGCGCTGCAACGCCATCCAGAGGATCAGCGTCCACTGCTCCTGGCGTTCGAGCACGAACGCGAGGCAGGCGGAAAGCATCTCCGCGGCCTGAAAGAGCAGATAGAAGACCAGCACCGTGTGCAACGCCTCCGTCGAATACGTCGACGGGTGACGGGCCTTGTCCAGAAGCGTCGTCCCGGCGATCCAGAGCGGGATGATGTCCATGACCGGAGAGACCAGCGGGAAGAGGATCTGGAAGATCAGCACGTTGGGGATGAGCACGAATGCGGCGAAGCCGTACCGCGGCCGGAAGAGGATGCGCCGGTGCTTCCAGATGACCTGGAGCGTGCCGAAGGCCCACCGGAAACGCTGTTTGAGGAAGGCCCGTATGGTCTCCGGAGCTTCCGTCCACGCCACGGCGTGTTCTTCGTATTCGATCCGGTATCCGTTTTTCAGGACGGCGATCGTCAGGTCCGCATCTTCGGCGAGCGTATCGGACGGGAAGCCGCCGGCTTCGAGGATGGCCTCCCGCCGCCATGCGCCGACCGCGCCGGGGACGACGGAGATGCTGTTGAGAACATCGAATGCGCGGCGGTCGAGATTCTGGCTCGTGATGTATTCGAGCGCCTGCCAGCGCGTCATCAGGTTGACCCGGTTGCCGACCTTGGCGTTCCCGGCGACCGCCCCGATTTCGGGATCCGAAAAACGGCGCGCGAGCGATGCGACGGCGTCGGGCGCGATGAGCGTATCCGCGTCGAGCGTGACGATCACGTCCGCGTTCGTGCAGCGGAGCCCTTCGTTGAGCGCCGCCGCCTTTCCCCCGTTCGCCTTGGTGAGAAGCGTCACTCGCGGCTCTCCGGCGAAACGGTCGAGGAGCCGCTGATACGTGTCGTCGGTCGATCCGTCATCCACGACGATGACGGAAAGGGCGTCGTAGCGGGATTTGAGAAGCTTCTCGACGGTCCTGCAGATGACCTTGCCCTCGTTGTACGCCGGGATGAGCACGGCGACGGAAGGCGTGCATGCAGGACGTTTCGCGCGCGCGCGGATCTTCTGGATGACGGCGAGGAGCCCGACGAGCGCCATCCGGGAAAGCCCCAGAAGGATTCCGGCGACGAAGAGCACCCGGAGCCCCTGATCGAGCCATTGAAAGGCGTGGAAGACAAGATCCGCGCCTACGGCCTGGAGCTGTTCCTTCCGGGTCACCTCCGGCATGACGGCGCTTTTCGGAAGGCGGAGAAGCTCGGAGATCGTGACGGTCCTGTAGCCGCGTTCTTTCAGACGGTCGAGAAGCATCGGCAGAGCCTCTATGGTCTGCCGGCGATCGCCGCCGCCGTCGTGGAGAAGCACGACGTTCCCGCGTCCCGCGTCCAGCGCTTCGAGAACGGAGGCGACGATTCGGTCGACGCCCGGATTTGTCCAGTCCTTCGGGTCGATCTGCATGCCGATCGTGTAGTACCCCAGCTCGCTCGCGGCGAGCAGCGGCCGGATTTGCTCCGGCGTGACCGGCTCCACGTCCTCGCCGTAGGGCGGACGGAACAGGAGCGACTTCCGTCCGAGTCTGCTTTCGAACAGCCGTTCGGTTGCATTGAGTTCGAGATTCAGTTCCCCCGCGGTGATCCTGCTGATGTCGGGATGCGTGAATGTATGGTTCCCGATCTCGCATCCCTGGTCGAGTTCCCGCTGCATCAGCGACGGGTGTACGTTCCCGTTCGCGCCGATGACGAAGAAGGTCGCCTTCGATCCCGTACGGGCCAGGATGTCGAGAATCGCGGGCGTTTGTTTCGGATCGGGTCCGTCGTCGAACGTCAGCGCGACCATCCGGTCCTTCCGGCTGCCCCATCGCGTGATCTGATACGGGGTCGGGAAAGAGAGAATCCGTTCCCCGACGATGAGCCTTTTCTTGGAGGAATAGTCGATCGCGCGAGATCCCTTCCGGGGCGTTGCAGTGACGCGAAGAACCTCGCCCTCCCCGTCGTAATCGAGATCGTATCCGTACCGCATCTCGGAGAGCTGAAACGCGTCTGCGGACGTCAGCGACGGTTTCCCGAGAACCCCCCAGATTCCGGGATCCTCCGAGCCGAGCCGCCAGAGCGCGAAGCCGAGCGGCCGGAAGGGCAACGCGGCCGTCGCCTGATTGGCGCACGTCGTTGCGTCGAGGAACCAGACGCTGTGCGGGATATCCCGCTCGTCGGAATACTCGAACGTCGGGTTGAGCGCTCCCGGATCCATCCGGACTTGTCCTTCCGATTCGCGAGCGACGCGTATGGCGTCCTGAAAGGAGAGTTCCGCGCCGGCGCCCTTTGCGGGCCAGTCGTACCCGTAGTTTCCGAGCGCGATGATGTACTTGTACGCGGGAAGCTCCGAAAAACGCCGGTGCAGCCCCGCTTCGAACCAGGACTGCGATGCGAGAGGGCCGGGCTTTCCCGTCGTCCAGTGCTCGTCGTAGGCCATCAGGACGAGAAACGCGCAGTGTTTCGCGAGGCCCTTGTAGTCGAACGCCGGGTCGTCGAACGGGACGGAAACCGATATAAGAAGCCTTTCACTGCTGAATTTCGCGGAAAGATCCGCGATGAACGACAGGTACTCGCCGTGCGATTTCTGCGGCAGCGCTTCGAAGTCGATGTTGATTCCCGAGTAGCCGTTTCCGTGTACGTAATCGAAAAGGGCCCCGATCAGACGATTGCGTTTCGTACGATCCCTGAGGATTCCAGCGAGCTTCTCGCCCTCCCATTTTTTCGTCCGCGAGTTGAAATTATTGACCAGCGGGTAGATGTTCAGAGACGGCTTCGTTTCGGACACGAGCTTCCGAACCCGCTCCTGGAGCGGGATGTCGTTCAGGGATATGTCCCCCCTGTCGCCGGAAAGATGGAGCCATTCCGGAATCAGCATGTCGAGCTTTTCCATGTTTCGGGTGAGGGACGTGAGGCTTGTGTCGTCCCAGTTGACGAAGAATCCGGCGACGAGAGGGCGGTTGTTCGGACGCGGGAGCGTCTCGGGATATCGCTTCGACAGTCGCGATGTCAGCCTGGAATCCGGGGGCCGAACCGCATGGACGGCGTTTCTGCCCCGTTCCTTCAGAATCGAAGAGGGACGGGGGGAGACAAACGAATGCAGTCGGGAGAGCGCGAACGGATTCGGAAGATTTGGGTCCGGCAGATCCGGGTTCTTCCAGAGATTCCAGGCGAATATCGAAACGAGGAACGCCCCTAAGGCGAGCGCGCATTTCAAAAGCGCGACGCTGCGTTTCCAGCGGCGGTTATTCGGATCGAAGAAAACGGGCTTTCCTGTGTACGGGGGCATGTTCCTCACTCATATCGGGAATAGGCTTTTTTCGGAAAACATATTGTACCTCATAGCGCCCGGGAAATATCGTATCTCTTGCGGATGCGCGGAGCAATCCGAAAGAGACGCGAGCCGACGGATATCGTCATGGTTCGCGGCGTTGGGATACGACGAGTCCCGCGATGCAACGCTTCATCGCGGGACTCGCTTTATCCGCGGAACATTCGGACAATCCACGATACCGCCGCGACGACCGCCGCGGCAAGGCCGAAGAGGAGTCACGGCGGACAGGCGAATCCGCGTCGCATATGTCTCAGGAATATCACCCCCAGGGGGTATTATACCATATCCGGACGCGGGGAAATCCGGGCGGTTCGCGCAAAACCACCGGCGAAATGGTATAGTCGATGCCGGGAAACATATTTCTTTCGCCGGTTCCGCCCCCGTCCCGGAGCGAACAACCTGCGAGACGAGGGGGGAACTTCCGTTGATCGTGCGACCGCAACTGAAAGGGATTCTCTGCGTCATTGCGGCGAGCATCATCTGGGGAACGATGGGGCCTGCGGGGAAAGCGCTCGCCATGCTCGGAACCGATATGGGGAGCGTCGCCTGGTCTCGGGCGCTGTTCATGTTGTCCGGATTCGGAGTCTTCCTGTTTCTGCGCGATCCTTCCGCCTTCAGAATCAACTTGAGGCAGGCGGTTTTCCTCGCGCTGTTCGGCCTTTTCGGAACATACTGCATGTATGCCGGATTCTTCCGGGCGCTCCAGCATCTGTCCGTCGCCCTGAACGAAGTCGTAATCGCGACCTATCCGCTGATGACGAGCCTGGGAGCCGTTCTCGTCAACAAGGAGCCCCTCTCGGCGAAGAAGATCGCGATGGCGCTCCTGTCGATGACCGGGATCCTCATCGCCGTGTATCCCTCGCTGGGTTTCGGCGCCGGAAGCGTCTCCGGAATCGGGCTCTTCTGGGCCTTTGCGGCCGCCGTCGCGATGGCGAGCTACTCCCTGTTCGGCCGGCTTTCCGCCCAGTCGGGCTTCGTGTCCCAGGGAACGCTTCTTCTGTACAGTCAGGTGTTCGGCCTCTTCTGGCTCACGCTGGACAAGACGATCGGAACGGGCTGGAGCGACCTGTGCGTCCTTTCAATGCGGCAGTTCTCGCTGATGCTCTATCTCGGGCTCTTCGCGAGCGTCGGAGGCTGGGCGTTGTACTTCTTCGGCCTCCGGACGGTTCCCGCCTCGACGGCGAGCATCATCGGCATGAACGAAGTCGTCACCGCGATGCTCATCGCCGCTCTCTGGCTCGGACAGGCTCCGTCATGGAACGAGATCGCCGGCGCCGCGGTCATCCTGTGCGCCGTGTTCGCCGCGTCCCGCGAGCCGATGTCGCGGAACGCGGCCTGACGGAATTCCGTATTCAGGACATCCTGCGGATCGGACGGCCGCGGGATTCGAAGAGTTCGTGAACGTTCTCGAACGGCTCGCCGACGGAGGCGAGCGCCTCGACGGACACGGCCCATATCTCGAACGGAAAGGCGGGTGCGATCAGGTCGTCGCCGAACGGAGCGAGAAGGGAGAGAACCCGCTCGACCTCGCGCTCGGAGTCGGAGGCGAACACGAGCCAGTTGATCTGGTCCTGGTCCTGCGAGTCGCGGTCGACGAACCCGGGAAGGACGGCGCGGCGCAGGAAATCGAGCGCCAGGTGCATGCGTCCGGTCGCGGCCAGAAGCGCTTCGACTGTCGTCGTTCCGGACGCGCGGAAACAGAAATACCGGTCCTTGTCCTTCAGCCCGAGGCTGTCGTTGGGGTGGGGCGAAAAGTGCATATAGTGATTCACGTCGTATCCGCACAGCATCAGAAGGTCCGTCTCGAGCGCGCCGACGCGGATCCCGGATTGCAGGATCCACTCCCGGACCTCGTCGGCCTTGGGAAAGCAGTCGCGCGCGGCCATTCCCGTGTGGGGGAAACGTTCGGCGAAGGCGCGGCTGTCTGCGGAACGGAGCGCAGGCCAGTCCGGCCTGCCGCCGGCGATCGCGGCGACGGCCGAGTCGGCGGAATCCGGAATATACGACAGGCGGGCGCCGGGGTGGAACTCCTTCGTCCCCCATTTCTGGATGAAGCTTCGCCGGAACGCCGATTCGAGGCGCGTCCGGAAGAGCTGCGCCGAAACGTCGCCCGCAGGGCGTCCCGGCGCGGATTCGAGGAAGCACTCGGAAACCAGGCGACGAAAGGCGTTCGCTCCTTCCGTCGTGAGGTGAAGCACGCCGTTTTCACCGGCGAGAAACGCGCCGGAAATCAGCGCGTCCACCGTTTCTTCCGTTGCGCCTTCAGTCCGTAGAAGGTCGCGGGTCCAGAAGGGGTGCGCCGCATCGAACCGCAGGAGCGTCTCGTCGCGATCCATGGCCGTCTCCTTCATTCCAGTCGGTTCTTCAGGTGAACGAGGAAGTCCTGGACGTTCGCGACGATGGGGACGACTTCGAGAGACCCCCGGTCGCGGAGCTTGTTCACGGCGAACTCGGAAACGTCAACGGAATAGAAGAAGACGGGCCGCACCCGGTCGTCGCGGACCGTGAACGCAGGCGTCATGTTGCCCGAAGCGATCGTATGGAGCTGCGTGGCGAGCGCGACGACCGTCGTCGCGCGGCGCAGGTGCGACCGCATCGCGTCCTGCGCTTCGTATGCGTCGCCGTAGACTCCGGGCAAGGGGCCGTCGTCGCGGATGGAGCCCGCGAGCACGATGGGGACATTCTTCCGGAG
>CAYVKE010000014.1:35412-37400 GCA_964451935.1 uncultured Synergistaceae bacterium
ACGCCCGAGGAAAGATTCCAGTCTTTCACGAGCTTCTCGAGGGAACCGGCCCGGCGCGCTCTGTTGATCACCTCGAGATGGTGATAGTGCCCCCCCCGGACCTGCTCCTGCGTGTAGATATCCTGTCCGAGAGCCGTTCCGAGCATCGCGCCTTCGAGGTCATGCGTTGCGAGCGCGTTGCCCGCGAGAAGCGCGTCGACGTAGCCCCGTTCGATCAATGCGGACATAGCCTCGCGCGAGTCGTAGTCGAAAACGACCGCCGGGCCGAGAACCCAGACGATGGAGCCGTGATCCCGTTCGAACCGGAGCAGTTCGTACAGGTTGTCGTAATCCTTGGAATATGCGGTTTCCCGCGTCCGCCCGGTCCGGAAGCTGAATACTTCCTCCTCGCCCTCGCCGCAGCCGAATCCGGAGCAATGGACGAAGATGCCTTCGCTTCCGTCCTCGGAACGTCCCAGGATCACGCGGTCTCCCTTGTGAAGATTCCGGAACTCCACGACATCGAGGCTCCCGGAATCGCGAATGACGGGAACGCAGTCCATCCGGCTTTCCGTGGCGAGCACCCATTTCCCGGAGATCCGGAAATACTCCGGGTAGATGGAAAACGCATGGAATCCCTCGGGCGCCACGCCTTCCAGATCCGCGACGGCCGTCCGGACGTCGGGAGCGGACCGGAAAATCTCTTTCGAGAAGTCCGGAGCATTGTACGCTGGAAGCTCGAAACTCATAAAATCCCCTCCGATATTGCGGCTGCTGCGCCGTACGCCGCATCCCGGACATTATACACTGTTCCGACATTTCGCCGTTTGAATCGAAAAAGGAATTGCGGCAGGAAATGAAACATAGTACAATGTCGTTGTTTTGAAGAAACTACTTTTTAGGAGGGGATAGGCGTTGAAAAAGTTCCTGCTTTGCGGATTGGTTGCGGTGCTGCTTCTGGTTTCCTGTGGAGCCGTTTTTGCGGCGGATACACTGAAAATAGGTTATCTCGCGGCGCTGACCGGTGACTGGGCCGCCTACGGGCAGACGGAGGAAAAGGCGGCGAAACTTGCCGTCGACGAGATCAACGCGAAGGGCGGCGTTCTCGGAAAGAATCTCGAACTCGTGACATACGACTTCCGGACGCGGGCCGAAGACGCAGTCAACGCGGTCCGCCGGATGATCGAGCAGGACAAGGTCCTGGCCATCGTCGGCGCGAACGGGAGCGGAATCAACATCGCCACGGCTCCGGTCGTCAATCGTCTCGGAGTGTCGCAGCTCGGCACCGTTTCGACGAACCCTCTGGTCACAGTGGACGAGAAGGGAGCGGTGCGCCCGTTCTCCTTCCGTATCTGCTTCACCGATCCGTATCAGGGAAAGCTCATCGCCTATTTCTCGGCAAAGGAGATCAAGAAACTCAACGCAGCGATCCTGTATGACGTCGGAAACGATTACTCCCAGGGACTTCGCGAGTTCTTCATGAAGAGCTTCGGCGAGTACGGCGGAAAGGTCGTCGCCGATCTGGGCTTCCGCGGCGGCCAGGATGTCGATTTCCGGGCGCAGCTCACCGAGATCCGGGACAAGAAGGCCGACGTCCTCGTGCTCCCGAACATGGGCAAGGAAATGGCCCTGATCATGAAGCAGGCCCGCGAACTCGGGATGAACGACATCGTCTTCGTCGGCGGCGACGGCTACGGCGAGTTCATGTGGGAAATCGCAGGAAAGGCCATGGAGGGCTCCTACTGGATCAACCACGTGGCGCCGGAAGATCCCGCGATGCAGCCCTTCTTCAAGGCGTACAAGGCGAAGTGGAATGACGACTGCAAGGAGTTCGTCAACGGCGTTCTCGGCTACGATTCCATCTATCTGGTCGCGGACGCGATCGCGCGCGCCGGCAAGGCGGATCCCAAAGCCATAGCGGACGCGCTGGCGGTCACGAAGGACCTGAAACTCCATCACGCCACGATCACCATGGATCCGAAAACCCACAATCCGCTCGACAAGGACGG